>JBIIFF010000057.1:0-8646 GCA_044237445.1 Microbacteriaceae bacterium
GGCCTGGGACATCCCGCTCGTGTTCTTCATCGAGAACAACCTGTACGCGGTGTCCACCACCGTCGAAGAAGCCACGCGCGAAGTGCGACTATCGGGTCGCGGTGTCGGTTTCGGCATCCTGTCTCTTCGGGTGGACGGAATGGACCCGCTCGCTGTCTACCTCGCAATGCAGGAAGCCGAGGATGTCGCGCGCTCCGGTGCCGGTCCCGTCGTCATCGAAGCCGAGGTTTACCGGTTCTTCCACCAAAACGGCCCGTTCCCCGGTTCGGCGTTCGGTTACCGCAGCAAGGAAGAAGAAGACCACTGGCGCGCGCGTGACCCGCTGCTGAAGTTGGCCGCAGAGATGATTCGCCGCGGACTCATCACCGAGGAGGGCGTCGAGTCGGTCCGCGCGCAAGCCGTCGCCGCGATGACCGCTGCCACCGACGAACTCGTCGAACAAGACCCGGCTGCCAAGGACGGGGTTCGACGAATCAAACCCGATCTGTGGCCGCAACCCAACTTTGTCGACGTCGGTGTACGCGGCGACCTCTCCGAAATCAGCGGTGTTCGTAACCAAGAACGCCACCAGTATTCGGGGAAGGTGCACGAGGTCAAGTTTGTCGACGCCGTCGCCAGCGTGATGGAGCGTCGGATGGACGAGGATTCGCGAATCCTCATCCTCGGCGAGGACATTCACCGCCTGAACGGAGGAACAAACGGTGCGACCAAGGGCTTGAGCGCAAAGTACCCCGATCGAGTCTTGGGAACCCCGATTTCGGAAAACGCGTTCACGGGTCTCGCCGGCGGGATGGCGCTCGATGGTCGTTATCGGCCCGTCATCGAGTTCATGTACCCGGACTTCATGTGGGTTGCCGCCGACCAGGTGTTCAACCAAATCGGCAAGGCGCGACACATGTTCGGCGGACAATCCGCGGTGCCCGTGGTTCTGCGGACCAAGGTGGCGATGGGCTCCGGCTACGGTTCGCAGCACCTGATGGACCCAGCGGGAATCTTCGCGACGTCTCCGGGTTGGCGCATCATGGCCGCCTCGAACCCCTACGACTACATCGGGCTCATGAACAATGCGCTCGCCATCGACGACCCGGTACTGATGATCGAGCACGTCGACCTGTACCAGACCAAGGGCGAGGTTCCGTTGGAGGACCTCGACTATCACATTCCCTTCGGCAAGGCAGCTTTTGTCACCGAGGGAACAGAGATGACGATTATTTCCTACCTGTCCATGGTGAATCACGCAAAAGAAGCGCTCGCCGAGACGGGCGTCAGCGCTGACCTGATCGATTTGCGATTCCTCGACCGGGCAAGCCTCGACTGGGAAAGCATCGAGCAGAGCGTCAGCAAGACAAACAACGTTCTCATCGTCGAGCAGGGTGCGATGGGGACGTCCTACGGTGGCTGGTTGTCGGACGAAATCCAACGCCGATTCTTTGACCACCTCGATCAGCCGGTCGAGCGAGTCGCCGGTTCCGAGGCGTCGCCCAGTATCTCCAAGGTGCTCGAGAGAGCCGCGATTGCCCGCACCGAAGAGGTTTCCGCCGGAATCCGGCGCGTGCTCACCAACAAGGGGGTCCGCTCATGACGATTGTGATTCGCATGCCCGAAGTCCTCGCGGGTGCCACCGAGGGCGCAATTTCGCGCTGGGCCGTAGCCGAGGGTGACGTGGTGAACGTCGGCGACGTGCTCGCCGAGATTGAAACGGACAAGGCATCGGTGGAGTATCACGCCGAGGATGCTGGCACGGTTGCCCGACTTCTCGCCGCCGAGGGTGCGGTCGTCGATGTCGGAGAACCAATTGCGATTTTCGCCGCGGATGGCGACACCGAGAGCGACATTGCTGCAGCAATCGCCGATGCGGGTGCCGGCGGAGATTCTGCCAGCGCTGGTGCGACGACGACCACGGCGGAGGACGCGCCCGTTGCAGCATCCGTTGCCACTGAATCGGCAGAGCAGAATTCCGACGCCGAGACCTCGACCACTGCGCCACGCGCAGGCGATCGCATCTGGGCCAGCCCCATCGTTCGCAAGTTGGCGAAAGAACAAGGAATTGATCTGATCGGCGTTATCGGGTCGGGACCTCTGGGTCGAATCGTTCGCCGAGACCTTGACCTGCTCGTCGCCTCCGGGGCCACTGCAACTGCGCCCGCACGTGCGGCCTCCGGGTCGGCGCCGCTCGCGTCAGCGGCGGCAAACGCCTCCTACACCGAGATTCCGCACTCGTCGATGCGGCGGGCGATTGCACGCAGGCTCACCGAATCCAAATCGACGGTGCCTCACTTCTACCTGAAGGCCGACTGCGTCGTCGACAAACTGCTCCAGGCGCGAACAGACGTCAACGAGGCGCTGGGTATCAAGACCTCGGTCAACGACTGGGTGGTCAAGGCGGTTGCGCACGCGTTGATGGCGGTTCCGGCGGCTAACGTCGTGTGGTCCGACAAATCGATGCGGCAGTTCTCACAGGCCGACATTTCGGTCGCTGTGGCCACCGAGGGAGGGCTCTACACGCCGGTTCTTCGGGGCGTGGAGCGGATGGCAATCCCCGAAATCAACGAGCGGATTCGTGACCTGGCGGATCGCGCGCGTCAGGGAACAATCAAGCAAGACGACATCGAGGGTGGCAGTTTCGCCGTGACGAACCTCGGAATGTTCGGCACCGAAGAGTTCTCTGCCATCCTCAACCCACCGCAGTCGGGAATCCTGGCGGTCGGTGCGGCGCGCGAGAAAGCGGTCGTGGTCGACGGTGAACTCGCCGTCGCGACCGTGATGACCGTGACGCTCTCCGCCGACCATCGGGCCGTCGACGGGGCGCTTGCCGCGCAGTGGATGGTCGCGTTCAAACGAGCGATCGAACACCCACTGTCACTGCTGCTCTAACAACTGATGCGGGCGAGCGATTCTCGTCGCTTCGCCCGCATCAGTTCATGGGGGGTGGGGTTTGCTTAGTATTCGTTGGCGACGAACAGTTCTTGGGCGGGGAAACGCGTCAGCACCTCGACACCCTTCGCCGTCACGACAACCTCTTCTTCGATTCGAGCCGCCGAGAAACCGTCGCTCGCGGGACAGTACGTCTCTAGCGCGAACACCATGCCCTCTTTGATCTCGACCGGGTTCTCGATGCTGTTGAGCCTCGAGATGATGGGACGCTCGTGAAGACCGAGCCCCAGACCGTGCCCAAACTGCAAACCGAAGGCAGCCATTTCGTTGGCAAAGCCGAACTCACCGGCTTTCGGCCAGAGTTTGGCGATCTGGTCGGTGCCGACGCCGGGTCGAACCGCCTGAATAGCAACGTCCATCCACTCGCGGGCGATCTTGTAGGCATCGCGCTGTGAATCGGTCGCGCTTCCCACACCGAAGGTGCGGTAGTAGCAGGTGCGGTAGCCGTTGAACGAGTGGATGATGTCAAAGAACGCCTGGTCGCCCGGACGGATGATTCGGTCGGTGAAGTTGTGGGGATGCGGGTTGCATCGTTCACCCGAGATGGCGTTAATTGCCTCGACCTGGTCCGACCCGAGTTCGTAGAGTCGCTTGTTGGCGAGGGCCACAATCTCGTTTTCGCGGATTCCCGGCTTGAGAACATCGACGATGTCCTGGTAAACACCGTCGACCATCGCGGCGGCTTGGCTCAGCAGGATGATTTCGTCCTGCGATTTGATTTCCCGTGCGTCGAGCATCAGCTGCTGTGAATCGACGACCGTGAGGCCTTGGCGCTGCATCTCGAAGAGGAACGGGGGCTCAACAATGTCCATGCCGACAGGCATGTCAGCGACACCAAAGTCCTCGAGCAACCCCTTGATTTCGGCGACCGCCGTGCGCATCAGCCCTGCGTCGGGCGAAACAGCACCACGAAGTCCGAGCATGCCGGCACGCCAGTTGTCGTCGTCGACCCACCGCGAATACATCTTGTGGTGGCGAACCGCCGAGCCGAAGTCCCAGAGATACGGGTCTTGACCGCGCGCCAAGAGCGCGTAGCGGGTCATTTTGTCGCCCAGCGCACCGCCGATCCAGGTTTGCGTGGTGTAGCGGATGTTGTAGAAGTCAAACAGCAGGAACGAGCCACATTCGCTGGCTTCGAGCGATTTCTTGGCCCGATCGATGCGGTATTTCCTCAGACGGTCAAAGTCGACGCGCTCTTCGTAGTCAACACCCATGTGCCCCGGCGAGGGGATGGGACGGTTGGGGTCGAGGCTCATTTCTGTGGCTCGAGCCCGTTGCTGATGGAGGAGTTTTCTGAGGTCAACACGAGGTCGGAGTCTTTGGCGACCCGCACGAGCAGGGTGGCAAAGTCGTCCTCGACGTTCCCGAGGTTGACTTCGTCGGCGACGATATCGCGGGTAGCCTGCGCAATCGGCATGCTCACTCCCATTTTCTTCGCAGCGTCGAGTCCGAGGTCGAAGTCTTTCTGCAAGAGCGGCATCGTGAACGTCGCGGCGAAGTCGAGATTTGCAAAGGCGGGGGACTTGTACTTCGTGAACACCGAACCCATGACCGAGTCGTTGAGGAAGTTCAAGAACGCCTCACGCGTGACACCGCCCTTTTCGGCGAGCACGGTGATTTCGGCGAGCGACTGCGTCACAACGCCCAACATGACGTTGTGGGCGATCTTGACGAGGCGCGCAACTTCACCCTCGCCAACGTAGGTAACGCCTCGTCCGAAGTGCGCGAGGACGGGGGCAATCGCGTCGAACGCAGCGCGAGGTCCGGAAACGGCCACCGTGAGCTTGCCAGCGGCAATCACCGCGGGGTTTCCGCTCACGGGTGTTGCGAGGAACTCTGATCCGGCTGCAGTTGCTGCCGCGCGAATCTTTTCCGAGGCCTCCACCGATACCGTCGACGAGTCCGCGATGTATGTCGGTGCCTTGTCGCCGGTGAGAAGCCCGCCCTCGCCAAGCATTACCTGCTCGAGGTCTTTGTTGGCGGAAACCATGCTGAAAACGAGGTCGCGTCCAGCGAGTTCGACCGGCGAATCGACGACGGTTGCACCGAGTTTCGTCAGCGGCTCTGCTTTGGCTTTCGTGCGGTTATAGACGGCGACGTCGTAACCGGCGTTGAGAAGTCTGGTGGCGAGCTGGTATCCCATGCGCCCTGCACCGACCCAACCAATTGACATTTTCTGCTGACTCATGTGATTCGCCTTTCCAAGACTGTGATGGTGGAGCGGGGATCCGCTAACCGCAATCAAACTGTGTATTTCAGAGAGTGCAATCGTTTGCACCACAAGAATAGTATCGCAGGCTAGCTCTTGTCAATAACGCCCGAACCGAGCGTCGCGAGGGCTAGGCGCGTTGTTTTTTCGGTGCCGGACCGGTCGATCCACGCACAACGAGCGAGACGGGTAGCCGCACCAGCACGGAGTCGACCTTTCCGTTTTGGATGCGCTCAAACAAGAGGCGGGCGGACTCAGTCCCGATATCTTCCAACGGCACGTGAACCGTTGTCAGACCGGGGCTGAATTCCTCGGAG
Organism: Microbacteriaceae bacterium; assembly: GCA_044237445.1. Classification (GTDB taxonomy): domain Bacteria; phylum Actinomycetota; class Actinomycetes; order Actinomycetales; family Microbacteriaceae; genus MWH-TA3. The sequence goes on from JBIIFF010000057.1 coordinate 5,461, forward strand.
AACGGCATGTCGTTGAATCCGATGACGGACAAATCCTCTGGGCACCGCAGCCGATGGCGCCGCATGGAACGCAGAACCCCGAGGGCGAGAAGGTCGTTACTGGCTTGAACCGCGGTGAAGCTTTGTGGTTGCGACAGCACGTCGTCCATCGCTTTTTCGCCGGCCTCCGCTGACAGCGCACTGGCCGACACCACCTGGCACGCAATGCCCGCTTCGTCGCAGGATTGAACCATCGCGTCGCGTCGGGTGCGCGATGTAGAAAAGTTGTCGGGTCCGGCGATATGGACGATGCGGCGGTGCCCGAGGCTTTTCAGCAGGTCAACCGTCATCGCGATACCGCTTCGGTCGTCGCCGGTGACAAGCGGGTAGGGAACGGTGCCAGCGCCACGGTTGGCAAGCACCGCTTTCACTCCCTGGTCAAACAACTTAGGGAGCAGTGCGTGGTCTTCGATTCCCGTGGCAATAATCAATCCGTCCACTCGTCTCTCGAGCAGCGACGAGATCGCGGTCTGTTCCATTCCGGGCCGACCATCGGTATTGGCGAGCAACGCGGTGTATCCGCGCGGGGCGAGGAAGTTCTCAATACCGCGAATCATCGGCGGGAAAATCGGGTTGGTCAGGTCGGGAATCGTGACGCCGACCGTCATCGACAAATTGTTCCGAAGGCTGCGCGCGACAGCGTTGGGGACATAACCGAGAGCTTTTGCGGCTTTTTGTATACGACGAACAGTTTCGGGGCTCACCTGCGCTTGCGTCGACGGGTTCAACGCCCGCGAGACGGTTGCAAAATGCACCCCGGCGAGCTTGGCGACGTCGACAATCGTGACTGCACGAGACATGAGCCAAGACTAGCGAAGTTAGGCGGCTGGGGGTTAGGGGCAAAAAAGTGAGGGCCAGGGGTTGCCCCCTGGCCCTCACCGTTACGAGTGTCCGTTACTTGGAGTAGTACTCGTAGTGAGGTCCACGCCAGAGCGGGTTCACGACGAAGTCCTTCAGCCATGTGCGGTACGGGAAGGCGAGGCCTTCTTGTGCAGCCAAGATCCACATCGCCTCTTCGTGCAGAATGTTCTGCAGTTCGGAGTAGATCGCGATGCGCTCTTCCGGGTTCACCGTTGCCTTACCGGCGTCGATGAGCTCAGCGATGCGGTCGGGGTCTTCATACACATCCCGCATTCCGTGCCTCGAGCCCCATTCACCGTCGGGGTGCGAGTTCGGCCAGAAGAACTGGTGCGGGTCTGCACCCGGGTCAGAGTTCTTCGTCCACATCAAGTAGGGAAGCGGGTCTGAACCCATGTCCTCGTCGAACTGAGTTTCAGGCTTGCTGACCACGTTGATCCGGAACTTCGGGTTGATGCTCTCGATACCGTCTTTGAGCAGAAGCGCGGGGCCCTCGAACTCAGGGTCACCTGCCTGCACGAGGACGGAAACCGTGAAGCCCTCTTCCCAGTACGGGGTCTGCTCGAGCAACTCGGTTGCCTTGGCGAGGTCGTACTCGTATATCGGAGCGGTTGGGTCGTAACCGAGGACACCCTGAGGGAGGTACGCGGTGTAACGAGCGCCGAGACCGTCAAGGAACGAGTCGATGAAGGTCTGGTAGTCCAACGCATAGCTGAACGCCTGGCGAATACGCTTGTCCGCAAAGAAGTCCGTGGGGACTGTGTCGCCCTCGGGTACTGAGTCGGCACGCATGTTGAACGCCAAGTGGATCGGCTCGAGAAGCAGCCCACCCTTGATGACCGTGACTCCGTCGACGCCTTCGACATCAGCAACAGCCGATGGCGAGATGTCGATGATGTCTGCGTCACCAGCGGTCAGTGCGAGAACGCGAGAGCTTTCCTCGTTGTTGATTTCCCAACGAACGTCAGCCTTCGCGGGCTCACCCCAATAGTCTTCGTTGACGCTCATCGCGAGCGAAACGTCACGAACCCATTCGTCGAACACGTACGGGCCGGTTCCGACCATGTTGGTGTCCATCCACTCGTTCGGAGTGTCGGCTTGCACGCCACCGTTTGCCTCGACGGCTTCGGGGCTGACGACCGAGGCCACCGTACCCAACGCAACCGAGTAAAGGAATGACGCGTCAGCTTCGTTCAGCGTGACCTCGACCGTGAAGTCGTCGATTGCCTTGACGGACTTGACCGCGTCAATCAGTGACGACGCTTGACCTTCGGGAAGGTTCATCGTCATGACGCGTTCCCACGAGTACACAACGTCATCTGCGGTGAAGTCGGTTCCGTCATGGAAAACGACGCCCTCGCGGAGCGGGAATGTGTAAACGAGGCGGTCAGCACTCACCAAACCGTTTTCGGTGGTGGGTACTTCAGTGGCGAGCGACGGAATCAGATCCGGGCCATCAATGCCCACATCCAAAAGACGCTCGTACACGTTGTCGATGAACGCTTCGCCCTTTTCACCCTGCTCAGCGCGAGCTGGGTCGAGGCTTGCAGGTTCGCCGTTCTGGTGGTGAACGATGACGCCCGGGTTACGGACCTCACCACCGTCGCCTCCTGCGGCGCCGGTGCACGCGCTAAGCGCGAGCGCCATTGTCGCGACGCTTGCAGTGACCGCAAAGCGAAGCGGTCGCTTCGAAGCGTCGTTGCTTCGTGTATCTATTTCTGTATTCACTATCCTTACCTTCCTTTTTCTCGTTGGAGTTAAAGCTCAGGGAGTGCACCGAGGTTTTGAGTCCTCGTGCACGATGTCCATCGACCGTCTTGCAGTTGTTGCAATTCAGCGTCGGATACTTCGTTGAAACTGACCTCGACAGATTTCTCGTCGAGGCGTACGGGACGTTCGAGAGCCTCATGGGCTGCGAGCGTACCGATTCTGTTGGCGAATGCTTTCGCGGCCTCTGATTCGGTGAAGTTCACCGTGGCGCGGAATTCGCTGGTTCGTCGAACTGTGGAAATCGTCTCAAAGATCACTGGCGTGTTTCGCTCCGAATCGGTCAGCACGTCATCAATCGACCAGCCACACTCCGCTTTGGCCACGGGGCATCGCGGGTGAAGTCGACATCCGCGCGGCGGGTTGATTGGGTTGGGAACCGTGCCGGAAAGGTCCCACTTCTCGATCTTCGCGCCGTCCTCGAGGGTCGGGTTGGAATCACGCAGAATCTTCGAGTACGGGTGAAGCGGGTTGTTGAAGACCTGTGCGGTCGGTCCGTATTCGGCAATCTCGCCCATGTAC
>JBIIFF010000058.1:0-8572 GCA_044237445.1 Microbacteriaceae bacterium
CAGACCTCCGAAATTATTGCACTAGTGAATAAAAGTATTGCACTAGTGCACAAATGAGTCAAATCGGGAGTACGCTAGCCTCGTGAGCTCCGAGACCGTGACGACCCTGGGTGTCAGCCACGTGCTTGGACGCCGACCCAAATCCACACCCGAGGAGATCATCCCGGTGGCATGGGCGCTGTTCGAAAAAGACGGTTACGAATCGACGACGATGGCGGACATTGCCGACGCCAGCGGAATTTCCCGACGAACCTTGTTCAATTACTTCCCCACCAAAGAAGCACTGCTGTACCCCGCTGTGGACGCGTACATGGTCGAATTCACCAAATGCTTGGTCAATCGGCCGAGCGGAGAGCCCCTCTTCGCGTCACTCGAACAATCGCTGTTGCAGTGCCGTGACAAACAGATCGAACTCGAAGACCTCTTCGACCCGGGTCCCGTTGTTCACGCCGCGCGATTGGGGGAATCCGCAATTCGGTACACGCGTGACCTGTGGGCCAGAGAGATGGAGAAGGCGGTCGCGGTGAAATTGGCGAACGTTCCGGGCGGCACGGTTATGGCCGGGTTCGTCGGTGCCCTGGCCGCGCAGGTCTGGACCGAGATCACCAAGCAAATGAAAGCGGACGGTCCCGGCGCTGACATCAGCACCGCTCTCGCGGTTGCGATGACGTCGCTCAAACGCCTCTTCGCCTAACGAGCCGCGTCAACGGCACTTCGCGCTAGCGCGCCTGCAGTGTCACGTGGGGCATTTCGGGGGCGGGAATCCAGCCACCGACGTGGTCCGCGAACGGCGGGTAGGTGTGCAGGTTCCAGTCGAGGCGCATCTGTTCGATTTCGTCGTGGTCGCGGCCGATGAAGTTCCACCACATCAGAATCTGTTCGGTGAACGGCTCGCCACCAATGATGATGGCGGTTCCCTTTCCGGACAACGAAAGCGCATCCTCGCCGACCGGAGAGAACCACAGTGCGCTTTCGGGAACGTCTTCGCCGTTGGCCGTCACAGTCCCACCAACGTTGAGCACCCCGTATTCCCACGAGGGGTTGAGCGGAATTGTGCCGGTGGAACCGACCGTCACTTCGGCCCCGACCAGCGGACTGAACACCGTCGCCGATGAGTGAGCGTCCCCCCAACGCCCGATGAAAACCGACGCGTGGTGGTCGTCGAAGGACACGGTTGGGATGTGGCCGATGTGTTGGAAAGTGGGGGACATGCCGCGAACCGCATCCGGCAACGCAATCCACAGTTGAACCGCGTGCAACGAGTCCGGACCGAGAAGGCTGCGTTCGCTGTGGGACACCCCGGAACCCGCGGTCATGAGGTTGAGGCTCCCCGGGGTGATGGTTTGGACCGATCCGAGACTGTCGCGGTGGTCCACCGCTCCGTCGAGTAACCAGGTGACGGTCTGAAGTCCCGTGTGCGGGTGGGCGGCGACCGTCATCCCATCGACCTGTGGAGTCGGGCCGAAATGATCCACGAACACCCACGCCCCGATTTTCCGCAATCGAGCGTGGGGGATTGACCGTCGAACATCGACTTCCGTGCGCGTGGTCAACTTGACGACCCTCGGCTCGATTATCACGAATCCAGTATGACCCCGACAACCACTTGGCAGAGCGCGTACACTGTTCACAGCCCCTCGCGTGGCGCTACCCAGGCCAACTCCCCCAGGTCGGAAACGAAGCAAGGGTAACCCGGCTCTGGCGGGTGCGCGAGGGGTCTCTCCATTTCCCCGTCGCGCTCGACCGGTCGAAGCTGACGGTCTGCTCGCGCCGCCCAGAGAAAGTCGGTGGGTGCGAGTAATCTCAAGGGGTGGCAGTCGCTCTCTATCGTCGGTATCGACCGGAATCGTTCGATGAACTCATCGGACAATCCCAGGTCACGGATCCGTTGCGCGCCGCCCTCCGCCAGAACCGCGCGAATCACGCGTATCTGTTTTCGGGCCCGCGCGGTTGTGGGAAGACGACGTCCGCGCGAATCCTGGCTCGGTGTCTCAATTGTGCTGAAGGTCCGACGGACACCCCGTGCGGAAAGTGCGACAGCTGCGTCGAACTGTCCCGAGACGGTTCGGGGTCGCTCGACGTCGTCGAAATCGACGCTGCAAGCCACAACGGAGTCGATGACGCACGTGACCTGCGCGAACGAGCCGGGTTTGCGCCCGCCCGCGATCGCTACAAGATTTTCATCCTCGATGAAGCGCACATGGTCACCCAGCAGGGATTCAATGCTCTGCTCAAAATCGTTGAAGAACCGCCAGAGCACGTCAAGTTCATTTTCGCGACGACCGAACCAGAGAAAGTGATCGGGACTATTCGGTCTCGCACTCATCACTACCCGTTCCGCCTTGTTCCCCCCGCGGTCATGCTCGACTACGTTGCGGAACTCTGTGTTCAGGAAAAAGTGACCGTGGAGGACGGCGTCCTGCCACTGGTCATCCGTGCCGGTGGGGGTTCGGTGCGCGACACACTGTCGTTGCTTGACCAAATCATCGCGGGTTCCGACAACGCGGTCGTCACCCGTGAACGAACCAACAACCTCCTTGGCTACACCCCGGGTGAACTTCTCGACGAGAGCATCGAAGCGATTGGCCGAGCGGATGCCGCGCACGCCTTTTCCGCGATTGACCGTGTTATTCAAACCGGCAATGACCCACGTCGTTTTGTCGAGGACGTCCTCGAACGTTTCCGGGATCTTGTCATCGTGAATGCGACGGGATCCGGTGCTGCAGCGGTGCTGCGGGGTGTCCCGCAGGACGAGATTGTTCGGATGTCGGCTCTCGCCGAATTGTTTGGCGGCCCGGCGCTCTCGAAAGCGGCCGATATTGTGAATGCCGCGCTAACCGGAATGACCGGAACGACACCTCCCCGCATCCACCTCGAACTTATGGTTGCGCGATTGTTGACCGAGTTGTCGGACGGTCAAACGGGAACCCAAGCCGTGGCTGCGCCGGTGGTTGCTGCACCTGTCGTGGCCGAGCCTGTGGTGGCTGCACCTGTCGCGGCCGCTGACTCGCCGCCGCCCACTCCCGTTGCTGCCGCCGGGTCACTGGCCGAGCTTGTAGAGGTTTGGCCCGCCATTCTGGAAGAACTTCAGGCCTCCAAAGGCTCGTGGCTCGTTATCAACTCCGCGCGCCCGGTGTTGCTCGAGGGCGATGTTCTCACCCTCGAATTCGCCGACCCGCAGTGGGTCGAGCGATTCAAAGAAAAACCCATGAGCGGTCCGGCGGTTTACGAGGACTTGCGCGAGGCGATTGTCGGCGCTCTCGGGGTTCGATTGCGTTTCGTACCGCGTGCGGGAATGACAGTCGCCGCCGCTTCGCCCACACCCACGCCGTCACCCGCGTCGGATAAAGCAGCGACTGCGGCGCCCGTGAATGCCGAAACCGCGATTGCGGACGATGCCCCAACGACGAAAATGGAACCGGTGATTCCGGTCGCTGGTCCGACACTCGATACAACAGCGCAATCAGTTCCGAACCCCATTGACGAACAACGCGGCGAATCGGTGGTCCGCGATGTTCTGGGCGCAAAGTTGATCGCCACAATCGACGACGCAGCGGCACCAATCGGCCGGACCTCACCAGCCGAGGATGGCCTTGCAATCTTCGATGTCGACACTTCACTCGAAAAAGACTGAAAATGTACGAAGGAATTCTGCAGGAACTGATCGACGAATTTGGGCGTCTTCCCGGAATTGGCCCGAAATCGGCCCAACGCATCGCGTTCCACATTATTCAAACCGAGTCCTTTGACCCAACCCGCCTAGCCGAGCTCTTGCACACGGTGCGCGCGAGCGTGCGGTTCTGCGCGGTCTGCGGAAACGTATCGCAGGACGACGAGTGTGCGATCTGCAGGGACCCGCGACGTCGTCGGGACCAGATTTGTGTGGTCGAAGAGGCGAAAGACGTCGTTGCGATCGAACGCACTCGTGAATTCTCGGGCCTGTACCACGTGTTGGGCGGCGCTATCAGCCCGATCGATGGCATCGGGCCCGATCAGTTGCGCATTGCGCCTCTCCTCGAAAGATTGCGGGACACCTCGATCACGGAAATCATCTTGGCTATGGACCCGAACGTCGAAGGCGAAGCGACAGCGACGTATCTGTCACGCCTGATTGGGCCGTTGGGGATTATTGTGACGCGGCTTGCGAGCGGATTGCCGGTCGGTGGCGATCTCGAATACGCCGACGAAATAACGCTGGGGCGCGCTCTTGAAGGTCGCACTCGAATCAACCAGAACTAATTTTCACTAGAATTGGGCGATGCGGTGGGCAACGGCGCGACCACCGAGACGTTTCCTTCTACCGAGAGAAAATCCGTGTCTCTAATCGTCCAAAAGTTCGGCGGCTCATCCGTCGCCGATGCCGAGAGCATCATGCGCGTCGCTCGCCGAATTGTCGCGACGCGCGAGGACGGCCACAATGTGGTCGTCGCCGTGTCAGCGATGGGGGACACAACCGACGAATTGGTCGATTTGGCTCACCAAATCACGGAAACTCCCGACCCGCGGGAACTCGACATGCTTCTTACGACCGGCGAGCGAATTTCGATGGCTCTCCTGGCTATGGCGATCAAGAGCCTCGGTCACGAGGCGCGTTCCTACACGGGAAGCCAAGCGGGCATGATGACCACCGCCGAGCACGGATCCGCGCGCATCGTTGACGTGACCCCGGATCGAATTCGTGAGGCTCTCGACGACGGTGCGATTGCCATCGTCGCGGGATTTCAGGGTTTCAATCGGGACTCCAAAGACATCACGACTCTTGGGCGCGGCGGCAGCGATACCACGGCAGTCGCTCTGGCGGCCGCACTCGGCGCGGATGTCTGCGAAATTTATACCGACGTCGACGGTGTGTTCACCGCGGATCCGCGTGTCGTTCCTCGCGCACATCCAATCGAACTGGTGACGTTCGAAGAAATGTTGGAATTGGCAGCCGCGGGCGCAAAAGTCCTGCACATCCGTGCCGTGGAGTACGCTCGTCGCTACGGCGTCACTATTCACGTTCGATCCAGTTTCGCGGACACGAACGGAACGCACATTGTTGTGGAAAGGGGAAACAACATGGAAGAACCCATCATCACCGGTGTGGCCGGTGACGTGTCTGAAGCAAAAATCACGGTGGTCGCGGTTCCCGACATCCCCGGCAAAGCAGCGGATATTTTCACCATCGTGGCGGGGACCGGCGCCAACATCGACATGATTGTGCAAAACGTTTCCGCGCAGGAAACCGCTTTGACCGATATCTCGTTCACTCTTCCCAAGACCGACGGCGAAAAAGTGCTTCGTGCGCTTCGCGACGCCCAGGGAGAGGTTGGTTTTCACGACATCGTCTATGACGACGAAATCGGCAAGCTCTCGGTAGTGGGGGGTGGAATGCGAACAAACGCCGGCGTATCCGCCCAGTTGTTCACCGCGTTGTTCAAGGCAGGGATCAACATCGAAATGATTTCAACCTCCGAAATTCGAATCTCGATCGTCACCCGGGGCGAAGACCTCACTCGGGCAATGCAAACGGTTCACTCCGCATTCGGCCTCGACGGCGACGTCGATGCGGTCATTCACGCCGGAACGGGTCGATAATGGGCGCGCGTATCGGTGTCGTCGGCGCAACCGGCCAGGTCGGAACGGTGGTGCGGCAAATCCTTGCCGACCGAAACTTCCCCATCGAGGAGATCCGTTTCTTTGCTTCCGCTCGCAGCGCCGGCTCGTTTTTGCCGTTTGACGGCGTCGACATCGTGGTCGAAGACGCGGCGACGGCCGACCCGACCGGACTCGACATCGCGATCTTCTCGGCCGGTGCGATTTTGTCCAAGGCCCAGGCACCGCGATTTGCCGCCGCGGGAGTGACCGTCATCGACAACTCGAGCGGTTGGCGAATGGACCCCGAGGTGCCACTCGTGGTCTCGGAGGTCAATCCCCACGCAATCGACGCAGCGGTCAAGGGAATCATCGCCAACCCCAACTGCACGACCATGGCGGCGATGCCAATTCTCAAACCGTTGGACACCGAAGCGGGGTTGGCGCGACTCCAGATTTCGACGTATCAGGCGACGTCGGGCGCGGGTCTTGTCGGAGGTGCGGAGCTGCTGACGCAGATCAACGCCGTGGTGGCCCAAGACGCGATGAACCTTGTACACGACGGTCGATCGGTGACGATGCCCGAACCCACTACATTCCCACGCAACATCGCGTTCAACGTCATCCCGCAGGCAGGGAACTTCGTTGACGACGGACTGGGTGAAACGGATGAGGAAAAGAAGCTCCGGAACGAAACGCGCAAGATTCTCGAATTGCCCGACCTTCCCGTAGCCGGAACCTGTGTTCGAGTCCCGGTTTTCACGGGACACTCGCTGTCTATTCACGCGCAATTCGATCGGCCCATTTCACCGGACCGCGCTCGCGAGATTCTGTCCACGGCCGCTGGGGTGAGGTTGCAGGATGTTCCAACACCGCTCGATGCTGCGGGGATTGACCCGAGCCTCGTCGGCCGTATTCGACAGGACCAATCGTTTGAGGACGGCACGGGACTCGTGATGTTCATCTCGAACGACAACCTGCGAAAGGGCGCCGCGCTCAACGCCGTTCAAATCGCCGAGTTAGTGGCGGAACGTAAAGGCCTGCTCTAGTTCGTTCGCGTTGACCGAATAGTCCGGACGGCCAACTGAATCACCGCGTAAATCATTAGTGCTGACAAAAGCGGGTTTGCCCACTCGGCGGGGGTAACGGTTGCCAGCCAAACCCCGAGAATTGACGCCACGGACATCGGGATTCCCAGCGAAATTCCGGCGCGCCAGTTCACCGCACCCGCACGCGCCGAACCGATGGTTCCGGTGATTGCCGCGGGCGCCATTGCAATGAGCGACAGTGCTTTGGCGGTCAAGTCGCTCAACCCGAATCCCAGCACCAACAGAGGGATCGCGAGAATTCCACCGCCAACCCCAGCCAATCCGGCGACGAACCCCATGAACGCGCCGACGACAATCAGCCCCACGATCGTCGGAATCGACCACTCCAGTTGACTTGTGCGATTGGGCAGCACGAGAAAGACCTGAAACGCGGCGCCCAAGAGAACCACAATGAAAATCCACCGAACGACGGCAAGGTTCCACGTGCGCAGAGCCCAGGAACCGAGGGGAGCAGTCGCCATTGACCCGATCGCGATGATTAGACCGAAAACGGACTGGTTGTAGGGGACGCTGCCAGACAAAAGAAACGCTGTCGTGGCGACTATCGCAGTGGGGATGATGGCGACAAGTGACGTGATGGATGCCTGCCGCTGGTCGAACTGAAGAAACAAAATGAGCAACGGCACAACGATGATGCCGCCGCCGACACCGAAGAAGCCGGCAAACACGCCCGCGACCAGCCCGATTGCAGAGTAGGTGAACGGACTCAAACGCTCGTCGATGTTCGGCACGTCGTCAGCCTACTGGCGCGGATAAGATGGTGTCGTGACCAAGGTACTGGACGTCGTTCTCGTGGGTGGTGGCATCATGAGTGCCACGCTGGGCTCGTTGCTTCGTCGGCTAGAACCGAATTGGACAATCGCGCTGTTCGAGCGCGGGCACAAAATTGCGCCAGAGTCGACAGACCCTTGGAATAACGCGGGCACCGGCCATTCGGCGTTGTGTGAATTGAATTACACCCCCGAAGCGGCCGACGGTTCCGTCACGGTGTCGAGTGCGGTGAAGGTCAATGAAGAATTTCAATTGTCCCGCGAATATTGGTCGGCGTTGGTCGAAGACGGGACGATTCCCGATCCGCGCGCGTTTCTCGTCCCCGTTCCCCACGTCGCGTTTGTCTGGGGTGCGGCGAATGTCGCCTACCTGAAGGCGCGGTACGAAGCGTTGAAGGGCCACCCGTTGTTCCCCGGTGCCGAATTCACGGATGACCCACGCGTGATTCACCAGTGGGCGCCTCTCGTGATGCCGGGTCGCTCCAAGGACGAGCCCGTTGCGGCAACACGTTTCGTCAACGGAACAGATATCAATTTCGGCGCCCTCACGACGATTTTGATTGACTCCTTCGCCGGGCCGAAAACCGAGGTCCACATCAACCACCCGGTGCAATCGATCCGCCGGCGCAAGGACGGTTTGTGGGCGGTCTCGGTTCGCAATCGAATTGGTGGAACCCCGGCGACGGTGCTCGCGAAGTTTGTTTTCGTCGGTGCAGGCGGCCACGCGCTCAACCTGCTTCAGCGCGCCGGCATTCCCGAAATCCGCGGTTTCGCTGGGTTCCCCGTCTCAGGGCAGTTCTATCGCTGTGACAACCCCGATGTCGTCGCGCGACACAATGCGAAGGTATACGGCAAAGCGGCGGTGGGCGCTCCGCCCATGTCGGTCCCTCACCTCGATACTCGGGTGGTTGACGGACAGTCGAGCCTGTTGTTCGGTCCATATGCGGGTTTCACGCCCAAGTTCTTGAAGGCGGGTTCATGGTGGGATCTTCCACGGTCGATCCGTCCCGGGAACCTCATCCCCATGTTGGCGGTGGCGGCCACCAATTTTGGTCTCGTCAAATATCTCGCGACCGAGATCTTCGCCGGGCGCGCGAAGCGCCTCGACGCCCTTCGGGA
>JBIIFF010000060.1:0-8428 GCA_044237445.1 Microbacteriaceae bacterium
ACGTTTACGGAGCCGACTGGTGCGGCGATTGCACCCGCGCCAAGATGTTGCTCGACCGCCAGGGCGTCACCTACAACTGGATTGACACAGACGCCGACGACGACGCCCGCGCCAAGGCCATCGAAATCAGCGGCCTGCAGAAAATCCCCGTCATCGTGTTCCCCGACGGATCCTTCCTGTCCGAGCCGTCGAACCCCCAGATTGAAGAGAAACTGCAGGAGAACGGTCTCATCTAGCTGTTTGATGTCGGTGCTCCGTGAGTAGATAGCAGACCACGCGAATCCGCGTGGAAACTATCCACAAAGGAGTCATCATGACCGAAAACACATCCACCCACCTCATCGTTATCGTCGACCGTTCCGGTTCGATGAGCTCGATTCGCGACGACATGGTCGGCGGGCTACAAGAGTTCCTCAACCGGCAACGCGAACTGCCCGGGGAACTCACGATCGACTGGGTGCAGTTCGACGACACCGCCGAGTTCGTCCATCGCGGCGCGAACGCGGCCGACGTAACGGTCGCACTCGAACCCCGCGGCGGAACCGCGCTGTATGACGCGATCGGCTTGGCGCTCAACGACTATTCCGCTCGGTACGACGCCATGGCCACCGATGCGCGGCCGACAAACGTTCAGGTCGTCATCGTCACGGATGGCGCGGAAAACGCGTCGACCGAGTATTCGACCGAGACCGTCCGCGGTCTGATCGGTTCGAATACTGCACGTGGATTCGAGTTCGTCTACCTCGGTGCGAACCAGGACGCGGTCCTCGTTGCTCGCAACATCGGTATTCGTGCCGACTCGGCGATGTCGTTCGCGCCACGCGGCGCTGCGTCGCGTCGATCGATGGAGCACCTCAACCGCTTCACCACGGACGTTCGGAACTCCCGCCGGACCGGGTTCACCGACGACGAGCGCGAAACGTCGATGAGCGATGACTTCATCGCCATCGAGACGTTCAACGACGACACGGACGCCAACTCCGACGTCCGCTAGGCCGTCCCACGACAGAGCCCCGAGTGATGGACCACTCGGGGCTTTGTCGTTGTGTGGTGCGGACACGAATGCCCGCACCGTGAGCGCTAGGTTCCGCTCGGGTCGGTCGCGATGCGTTTGACAACGTTAGCCCAGATGCGCGGAGTGTGGTCGAGGGGCTGGTATCCACCGGCACCACCCATGACGATTCCGGTGACTCCAAGTTCGTCCGCGATCTCGCGCACGCGACCCGCCGCGTAGTCAAAGCCGGCGTAGGTAACGTTAGTTCCGGCCGTTGCCAACAACTGGCCCCCGTGCGCATCCGCGCCGATCGCCAACAACAGGGTGTCCGGCTTGTAGTCGCGAATGAAGTCGATGGCCTCGTCGATGGCCCAGCGGAAGGCCTCGTCCCCCGCGTTGCGTTCCATGTTCCAGTTGTAGGCGGCCTTGTCCGCGAGGTGGTGGGTGTGACGAACGCCCTCGCTCGCGAGAGCCCGGTCTTTGGTGTTGTAGTCTCCAGGGAAGATCGACCCCTGGTGAATCGACAGTGTCGGGATTGTCGAGGCGCTCAGCATTTCCTGGACGCCATCCCCCGCGTGCACGTCCCAGTCGAGATACAGCGGGCGGCGGCCCATGCCCTCCATGTGAAGGGCGGCCCAGGCCATGTCGTTGAACACGCAGAAGCCACTGCCGCGTTCGGCCTTGGCGTGGTGTTTGGCGCCCTGCGGGTTGAACGCGATGCGGGTGTTCCCCGCCAGGACTTCCCTGACCGCGAGCACCGTTCCGGCGAACATCAACTGTGCGACCTCGCCGAGTCGGTGATCGGGCCGCGGAAACTCGACGCTGATTCCTTCGTCGATAACCTGCGCCGCGTATTCGGGGGTGTGCACCATCTCGATCGCGCTGCGAACTTCGTCGACAGGCAGAATGCTCGGATCGAGGACGGTGACGGCATCACCGCACTCGTCGACCAGATGTCGTGTGGCGATTCGGGCCCGCTGTGGGTTGGTCACGCCGTTCTCTAACTGCCAGTCGAGATAGTCCTCGGAATAGACAACGGTGAAGGGGTTGAGTTTTGGTTCGTTCATGGTTTTCTCCTTGTTTGAGGTGGAGGGCAACCATAAACCCGACCACCGACATGAATCGGGTCTCGCGCGACAATTCGCCTAGAAACCGAGAAAGCGCGCCACCGCGAGTTCCGCCAGCACCACCACAATCAAGAGCATCAGCCGCCCAGCAGTCGCCATGATCGCGTGCGCGTATCGATAGGCGGGGTGGCCCTCTTCGGGCATGCCGTGGGGTTCGATGAAGCCGAGGTATTCAAAGATGACTCGCATCACCTGACCGCCGATGCCGGGGTTGTTCTTGAAAAAGTCCATTCGCTGAAACTAGGCTCCCCCACCGACACGGAACGGCCGCCCCGAAGGACGGCCGCTGCGAAATGTGAAGGTAACGACTAGGGGAACATCATCCCGCCACCGAATCGGGGGATGCTGCCAAAACCGTAGCCGAGTCCGCCGAGGATCAGGGCGCCGAAGAACAGTGCGATGAGCACGATGGCAATGATTCCGATCGCGATGCTGACGTACCCGGTCACCAGTCCGGTGATTGCGTAGGTGCGGCCCTGCTCGCCGGTCTTTTTGACCTGCGACAATCCGATGTGTCCGAGGATGACCGCGGCGACACCGAACGGAAGTGGGATGACCCACCCGACGGTGAGAGAGGCGATGCCGGTGATCATCGACCACAGGCTGAGTTGGTTGGTGGGTGCTGCGGGGGTTGTCGGCGCCGTGCTTGTGGCGGGGGCCGTGTTCTTAGGTGTTGTCATGGTTTCAGTTTACGAGCGAATGCTTGGTGTTTGCAGTGAAGGGTTGGGCTCTACGCAACGTTTGCGGTTGCCGCGATTTTGAACAGTGACGGAGTTAATGGTGTGCGGAGCGTCCAGGTGACCGCGATCGGATTACTCCCCTCGGCCGCCGCGAGGTCAGCTAGGCCAGCCAACACAAATGCGTTGCTTTTGTTCTCCTGGATCGCAATAAGCACATCGGATTTGCTTTCACCCTGGCCAAAGATTCGCTTTCCCAATGGTGTGTTGATGTTGGCAGAATTTGGTGATTCCCAATGAAATGTTGTTTCCGAAACCGCGTAGTCCTGATATCTCGTGCTCGGCGAGAAGGATTTTTCGTCCTTGTTGAGCGTCACGAACAATGCGTCGAGGTCAAGTGGATGGATGGTAACCACTCCAGATTGACTACCTTTCGAGGCACGCACTTTGTCGGATCCCCTAATTTGCATTCCT
This sequence comes from Microbacteriaceae bacterium, assembly GCA_044237445.1. Taxonomy (GTDB): domain Bacteria; phylum Actinomycetota; class Actinomycetes; order Actinomycetales; family Microbacteriaceae; genus MWH-TA3. Next base: position 3,273 of record JBIIFF010000060.1, read on the forward strand.
TCTTCCAGCGCCCAACCAGTGGCAGCCAAAATCTCATCGCGCAGGTATCTGGCGCCAGCAAACAATGGCAAGCGTTCGGCTTTGAATCGAATCTCGCGCGGAAGTGTTCGGGCAGCATCGCCCACCATTTGCAGATTTGTCACAAGTTCGTCCACGACGCGAGGGTGCTCGCGTAAATAGTCAAATGCATTCTCGACCGAACCAAATGGTGCGCCTTCTGAGTTTCGTCCGTCGGGCCAAATCAATCGATACAACATCAAAAACAGGCGTTTGTCATAGTCGTTCGCTCCCGCAGATGTCTTCCAGCCTCCCGTCAGGACGGAGATGTATCCAGCAATCCTGACCGGGTCGTCAACGTGGTGCAGTTTTGCAGCAGTTTTGAGAAGTGCACGTTCTTCCACTGTGACTGGTTCGTATCGATCTGGCGCGACAAGCCCACAGAACTCGAGCCATGAGTGATGGCGATAAATCTCCCACATTTCGCGTCCCGAATAACTCAAATATCCGAGAAGGCTCGAGTCTTGCGATGGGTCAGCAAAGTAGTCCGCGATTTCCGACTCGATGATTTTCTTAGAAGGCCGCACTTGGTTTTTGAGGTTGGCGAGCACGTTTTCTGTGGCCAATGCATCGAGTGCGATCACGACTCCAGCAGGTAGGTACGGGAATCCTTTTTTGATCGCATTCTCCAAGTTTCCGCGAGTTGCCCCGGTCATCGCCGAAAGCTTCAGATCGTTTCGGTACTCCGCGCGGTGTGACCCAACGAAGTCCAAAACTGTTACCACTGACTTGTCCTTAGCGAGCCTCAATCCACGCCCTAGTTGTTGCAAAAAAACTACGGGGCTTTCAGTGGGGCGGAGCATAATCACAGTGTCCACTTCCGGGATGTCGACACCTTCGTTGAAGACGTCCACGGAAATGAGCGCTTGGATATTGCCAAACTTCAAATCACTTATCGCGCCTGCGCGATCTTGAGCCGACGTTTTACCGGTGACAATTTTCGAGGAAACGCCTTGCCGATTGAACAGATCAGTGATGTGTTCAGCGTGATCCACCGAGACGCAGAAAACAAGAGCTTTCATTGCGAGCGGGTTTGCTATCTTCTCTCGAATCTCACGAAGCACTAGCCGGTCGCGCACATCATTTCCTGTCACAAGGTTAGACAGCGCGTTTGCGTCGTATCCCCCCGACTTCCATTCAACATTCTTGAAATTAGTTTCTTCGCCTATGCCGTAGTAGTGAAAAGGTGCGAGGAGACCAGAATCTAACGCGTCCCATAAACGGAGCTCTGTCGCGATTCGCCCGTCGAAAAATTGACCCTGGACCCGGACCCCATCGCCGCGTTCGGGCGTCGCAGTGAGCCCAACCATTTCACTTGGAACGAAGAAATCCAGCAACCGGCGATAACTCTTCGCGTCTGCATGGTGAAACTCGTCGATAATGACGATTTCAAAATGCTCGCGAGAGAAATCATCAAGTACTTCTTGTTTCGCGATTGCCTGGACCGAGGCAAAAACATGCTGCCACTTGTTCGGTTTTTGCCCGTCTGCCCAGATCTCTCCAAACTCCCCGTTCTTCAAAACCGCACGAAATGTTGCGCGGGCCTGAAAGAGAATCTCCTTGCGGTGTGCGACGAATAACAGCTTCGGAAGACTTCCCTGGGACTGAATCAAGTTCCTGTAATCAAGCGCGGCAAGAACCGTCTTGCCCGTGCCGGTCGCGGCGACCACAAGGTTTTTGTGTCGATCGTGGTTTGTGCGCTCATTCTCTAGATCCAAAAGCATTTGGGCTTGATGTGGTTTGGCCGTTACGTCGATGCCAAAGAAATTGAAATCGCTAACGTCCCTGTCCCCGCCACTCGCGGAGGACAACGCTTTAGCGAGCCGGTCTTGGTCGGTAAGCGGGTCGTAACTCTCGAATTGTCGCAGCGACCAATAAGTTTCAAAGGTTTCGGTTAACTTCTTCAGTACATGTGGCGAGCGAGCTTTGGTTAGTCTCACGTTCCACTCAAGCCCGGTTTCCATCGCAGAAACACTGATGTTTGATGAGCCGACAAAGGCCGTCGTAAATCCGGAATCCCGGTGAATGATCCAAGCCTTTGCGTGAAGGTGATTTTTGTGAGTCTCATAGTTGATTTTGACTTCGACACCAAGTTCTTCAACCAAATAGTTGATCGCCTTTTGTTCGCTTGAGCCCCGGTAAACACCAGTAATCAGTCGCACCCGAACGTTGCGTGCTCGCAATTTGCGTAACAAGTCGGCAAAGGTGTTAAGCCCTGTTTGAAAAATGAAGGCAATCAGGATGTCCACACCATCGGCGCTCAATAACTCTTCCCGAAGCTGCGAGAGCATACTGGGCTCGCCATAAGCGTTGGTGAGAAGCGCAAAGTCACCGAGAGGCAATTCGGGCTCCACCGCAACGAGGCTGTGGTCGTCCTTCGCGTTTTTGACAAGCGCACGCAAAGCGCCTACCTTCTCGACTGAGGTGCCAGGTGAAATCAAACCGAGGAGTCTATTCGCAAATTCAATTTGGTCCTCGGTGGATTTCAACTCTCTCATCACAATCGGAAGATTTGCGCTCACAACATCTGAAATCAGCTGTGCGAACGCGTCTCCGCTGACATCGGGTGCACTGACGTATGCGTAATCAGCAATTCTCGATTCGATGCCCGTGGTCAGCAGTAGATCGTATAAACCGTTTGGAAGCGGTTGATTTGATAGGTCATTATCTGACACCTTGATCCCCTAAAAACTTCTCGATGGATTTAGCTAACCATATCGCCGCCCGAACATCGATAAATTGTCAGATATTTCGATTAATGGGCATTCTTTTGGGGTGGTAACAAATACGCTAAACACGTGGTCTCGAAGAAAACCTCCCTTGGATGCGGCGGCATCGCGTTCCTGTTTATCGTCGGCGCGATCGTCGGTCCGTTCGTGCCCGATTCGCCGCCGATCGATTGGGAGAACAGCGGCGGCTCCATCAGTGAGACGCCGGCCCCGACACCCGACCCGACCCCCACCGAAGAAGCACCCGATGTTGCTGCCAAGGCGGGTTCGGCGATGAAGGCTCTGAATCGGTTGAAGGTCAAGCCGATGACGTCGGGGGCGGGCTACGACCGCGAGCGCAAGTTTGGTGACGCGTGGATTGATGTCGACGGGAACGGTTGTGACACTCGGAACGACATCCTCGCCCGCGACTTCGCGACGATCACGCGAACGGACGGGTGCATCATCTATTCGGGAGTTATCCGCGACAAGTACACGGGCAATCGGATTCGGTTCACGCGAGGCCAGACGACGTCGCTCGCCGTCCAGGTCGACCACGTCGTTGCCCTGCACAACGCGTGGATGACCGGAGCCAACAAACTGTCGTACGAGATGCGCGTCGCGTTCGCGAACGACCCACTCAATCTGCAGGCGGTGGATGGACCGACGAACAGCCGCAAGAGCGACTCGGATGCCTCGTGGTGGTTGCCGCCGCAGCGCGGTTACCAGTGCAAGTATGTGGCCCGACAGATCTCGGTCAAGAAGGCGTATCGCCTGTGGGTGACGCCCGACGAAAAGATTGCGATGCAAGCGGTGCTGACAACGTGCCCGCGCCAGAAGGTTTACGACACCGACTACCCGGCGAGGCTGAAGAGCGGCGATTTGTACGTTTGGTGAGGATTGGCATTTTGCATCCATTTGACGGATCCAACTATTTCTCGGATCATTAGAGGATCAGAGAGGATTTGTAACATGGAAATTTCGCCCTTCACCCCTTCTTTGGGCTCCGTCGTGCTCGGTTATCCGAAAATCAGCGTGGATGATTACCAGCGCACTTACCAATGGGAACGCGCCCAGCTAGACGAATTCTTCATCGACCTTGTTGAAACAGCTGATCGTGGTGACAATCACTTTTTTGGGACACTTATTCTGCAAGAATCGCCGGATGGAGTAGTGAGCGTTGTAGACGGACAACAGAGGCTCACGACGGTATTCATCATGGTTTCAGCGTTGCGAGACCATGTATACAATCTTGGCGCGGAACACATCATTCAGAACGACAACCCAAATCAGATGCCGGTTGATGTAAGGGCAGAGATTTGGAAGTTTCTTTTTTGGAACGACAACTTTGGGAAGCATCGCTTCGAGTCAAATCGTTTCCTCAGGGAATTGATGGCGCAACGCGTGATCGCCGAGCCAAATGGTCGTGAAGCGCTTCCGCAGCGAGATCGGCAAGTTACGCTCGAATTCCGCAAAGCGGTGCGAATCCTCGGCGACAAACTACAAAAAGAACTCGACAAGTCACCGTCAAACGACGACAAACTCAAACGTATTTACGATCTCTACAAGGTAATTCGTGACCAGTTGATTGTCTTGCGGGTCCAGACAAGAACCATCGATGAGTCGCTTGAAATCTTTTTGACGCTCAACAATCGCGGTTTGCCGCTTGGTCCGTCGGACCTGGTGCGCGGTGAAATCATTCGAGCCCGCAGTTATGGATTGTCGCCGAGAGAACAAGCCGCGTTGCACGAAGACGTTTTCAATGAATGGGAATCCTTAACAGAAAATGTCAAGGATCCCGATGTTTTCCTGCGGCACTATCTTGTGGCGACAGGGACTGACGCCATTCAGAAGAAGAAAGTTGTTTCGACGGTCATCGCCCGTTTAGCAAATGCGGACGCTGAAATTCGCAAAGACCTTGCAAGGGATTTCTGGGAAGACCTTCTAAACGCCGGTGAAGTGTACGGGAACCTCATCAACCCGATATCGGGCACTGAAACGGACTATCGATTGATGCAGTTGGAAGGGCTGCTCAAGAGCTACCGCATTTTGCTACTCACAGCCTTCAGGAAAATCACCGACACGTCACTACGTGATGAAATCACGCGAGTCACCGTCGTTCTCTCTTATCGCTGGGTTATTGCAGGGATGAACGCACAAGATCTTGAAAAGTTCTTCCAGCAGCAATCCACGTACCTTCGCGAGGGCGGATCTGAAAACGATGTGATTGTTGCTATCAAGGCAAAAGCCACCGAGCCGGCTGGCGATCTCACAAAGTTTCTAATCTCGGACGGCGATACGAGCTTCGTTACTCGGGCAATTTTGCACGCCATTGATAGAAATGTTCGTCACGGCGCCATCCAAATTCCTCTCAACGGGAAGCTTCATCTT
>JBIIFF010000061.1:0-8271 GCA_044237445.1 Microbacteriaceae bacterium
GCTAATATCGCCCGCGGTGGTCGAGGACGACTCGCGGAGTATGTCGTTCATGAACGACCGGCGATGTTCAGGCTCGCCCCGAACGAGATCCATGTCTTCCGGAGCAAACAACACGAGCGGCAACATTCGCGCCAAGTCGCGACGGGAGGAGGGCGACCCGTTCACGCGAATCACATTGCTACCCGACGCGGATACCTTGAGATCGATGGACAACGTTCGCTCGTTATGGCTGACCGCCATGCGGATGATTGCCTCCTCCGCTCCTTGTCGAACCAGCACTGAATCAGTGGTGGTTCGGTGTGAGCGGCCGAGCGCTGCGTACACGAGTGCTTCGACGAAATTAGTTTTTCCCTGACCATTGGGTCCAACAAATATCGTTGGCGAACCGTCGAAGTCGAACAGCTGGTGTTTGTAATTCCGCCAGCCGATGAGCTCCGCGGACAGAATCTTCATGGACTAGCGGTTGAGCAGGTTGGGCTGCATCAGGTACCGATACGCCTGTTCGACCGATTGGGATTCCTTTGAGGAGTGGGCGGTGAACAATACCGGTCCTGCCTTTGCTGGATCGGACGAGGGGGTGAACCCAAGCCGCACGAACTCGCTGTGTGCCCCGGCCACACCGTCGAGGACCAGTCGCGGTTTCAGCCACACGAACACCTCTTCGCCGACGAGGTGGGCGTCAACGGTTTCGCTCGCGCTGGTCGTCTCGGCCGCGCTGGTCTCGAGGAGCACGCCGTCCGAGCTAAAGGTGTATTTGATGGCGCCGTCTCGCTCGAGCACGAGGGACATGCGCCTGGTTGCGTCGACCAGATCGGAGGACAAGGCGATCGCGTACGACGATCCGCCGCCTTTTTCATCCAACAGGCCCCGCACCTTGGGGAATGCCCCTTTCGCAAGGGACGACGTCACGACGCGATTACCCGCAGAGATGGCCAAAAGTTCCCGGTCTCCGCCGGCCAAAAGTGAAAAGGTGACCGTCTCATCGGTTTGGAACATTTTCCCGGCTTCGATGAGGACGCGTGCGGGAACCAAAATCTGTATGGGTTCACCGGCGGCTGCGTCTTTCCATGGAATGTCTCGGGACGCGATCCGGTAGCGATCAGTCGCGGTAAACGAAATAAGCGTTGGTGTGAATTCAACCGAGATGTTCATAATCGCTGGTTGACCGTCGTCTTTGAGTGCGGCGACGCCGACTTGAGCAATGGCCTCGGCGAGCAGCTCACCATCGAAGGCACCGATCGTCGGTGGAACTTCCGGAAGGTTCGGATACTCATTGAGAGGCATCACGGACATCGTGAATTTAGCCGTTCCCGATGAGATAACCAGCTTGTTCTCGACCAGAGCGACAGTGACCGTGTCTCCTGGAAGTCGGGTAACGATATCGGCCAGTAGTTTTCCTGATACAAGTACCGACCCGGCGGCGGCGACATCGCCAGCGATGGTTGTCCGGGTAGAGACATCGTGATCAAAAGACGCGAACATCACGTCGTTATCGGAACAATCGATGCGCACCCCGGTGAGGGCGGGGTTAGTGCTTTTCGTCGTGAGAAGTTTGGTGACGAAGATTACCGCCTGGGCGAGCACGTCTTTGTTGGATTGGAACTTCACGACAAGCCTTTCGAATGGGAACGGTCTCTTATTGTGTCACAAACGAGCGACACCGCGACAGTGAGATTGTTATGAGTTAAATCACTAACGACAGACATAATCGTCTTAACGTCGGTGGATATGTGGGTAACTCGACAATCCAGCACTCGTCTGGCTGAACTACACGCGTGGAAGTTGTCAGCATTCTGTGGATATAAATCATCGTCACGGTGAGTAACGGCCAGCCGGAAAGGGTTATCCCCCGAAATGGGCGAGATTCCAACGCACTTTCCCACTTATCAACAGAATTCTGTGGGAATCGCTGTCTAGCGGGACGATTGTTTGATGACATGAGTGAGATCGGCGACTTGGTTGTAAATCGACCGCCGCTCTTTCATCAGCTCAGTGATTTTGGTGTTGGCGTACATGACCGTTGTGTGGTCTCGGCCGATGAGTTGGCCAATCTTCGGAAGCGAAAGAGACGTCAATTCACGGCAGAGGTACATGGCTATTTGTCGGGCTTGAGCGATCGCGGCCGCCCGCGATGTCCCATAAATATCGTCAAGCGAGATTTCAAAATATCGCGCGACGTGTTCGATGATGTCGGTTGGGGAAATGTCCCCCTCATCGAGTGTGATGAGGTCTTTGAGAATTGTCTGGACCAACGATAAATCAACCGGCACTCGGTTGAGGCTGGCGAAGGCACTGACCCGGATTAGCGTTCCTTCCAATTCACGAATATTGGAGGACACCTTGGACGCAATGTATTCGAGAACATCGTCCCCGATTCCGAGGTTTTCGAGGGCTACTTTCTTTCGCAGGATGGCGATCCGCGTTTCCAGGTCGGGGACTTGGATATCGGTGATCAGACCCCAACCGAAACGGCTGCGCATGCGCTCCTCGAATCCGACGAGCTGTTTCGGTGGAACATCACTGGTGATAACGACCTGTTTGCCGTGTTCGTGAAGAGTGTTGAATGTGTGGAAGAAAGTATCTTGAGTGGCGTCTTTGCCGCCGAGAAATTGAATGTCATCAATGAGCAACAGATCAACGTCACGATAACGGTGGTTGAACTGCGGCATCTGGCCGAGTGCAATCGCGTTGATGTAATCGTTCGTGAATTCTTCGGACGACACGTAACGCACGTGGATCGAGGGAAATATTCCCTGCGCGTAATGTCCAATCGCGTGAAGAAGGTGCGTTTTTCCCAGCCCCGAGCCACCGTAGATGAAGAGGGGGTTGTAGGCCTTCGCCGGGGACTCGGCAACGGCAAGCGCCGCCGCGTGGGCGAAACGGTTAGAGGTGCCGATCACGAAGTTGTCGAAGGTGTACTTCGGATTGAGACGCGTGTTACTCGCCGGCGCGGTCTCGGGTGTCCGTTCACGCGGTGTAACGGCAACAGGGTTATCAAACACCTCGTCATCGAGCTCACGCATCGACGGGTTAACAACCAAGGCAAAATTGTTCACTGTCTCGAAATCGGCCGAGACGGCAGTCAACGCCGCCAGAATCTCATCTCGTGCACGCTGGTCAATCATGTCTCGGGCGAAGTCGGAATCCACCTCGAGGTACAGCGTTTCCCCCATGATCCCCTGCGGGACAGCGGACTCAACGACGGCCAGGATCCGCGGGGAAACAGCAACTCCACGAGAGACTTCACTGACAACACTGCGCCAGAGGTCTTCGAGAGAGGTCATTGTCTGCTTCCCGGTCATGTCGTGCTTGTGGATAAGTCACCATATTAGCCATAATTCCGATTGCACAAATATGTCGTGCTGTGGTGTGGACAACCACCGCCACCGGTTTGACTCGCTTCGGTTCCTGCCCTATTCTTTTCAGGTTGTGGTTTAACACACAATTCATCCCCGACTGTTCCGGCTACTGGCCGAGGAGAACACAATGCCCAAGCGCACGTACCAGCCCAACAATCGCCGCCGAGCCAAGGTTCACGGTTTCCGCTTGCGTATGCGCACGCGCGCAGGACGCGCAATCCTTGCCGCTCGTCGCCGTAAGGGTCGTAGCGAGATCACCGTCTAGCCAGACGCGATGCTGAAGCGCCACAACCGGATCGTTTCGCCGAACGACTTTCGGCAGGTTGTGCGGCGGGGCCACAAGCACGTGATGGCTTTCGTCATCGTTTATCGACACCCATCTGACGTCAGCCGGGTTGGCGTGATTGTGACGAGCAAGTGTGGGAACGCTGTTGTTCGCAACCTTTTGCGCCGGCGCACCCACGCGATTTGTCGAGAACTGGTCGACGCCGGACAAATGACCGGGGACACGATTGTGCGTTTTCGTTGCGAAGGACGACAACCTTCGTTTGCCGATTTGAGAAGCGACATTCTTGGGGCGCTGGCGGCATGATTCAACATCCGGCCATCGCCTGGTTATTGTTGTTGCCGCGAAATGTGCTCATCGTGTTTATCCGCGGATGGCGAGCAGTCATCTCGCCGCTGTACGGAAATGTGTGCCGCTATCATCCAACCTGTTCGGCCTACGGGCTCAGCGCCGTGCAACAGTTTGGGGTTATCAAGGGCGGGGCGATGACGCTGTGGCGCATTCTTCGGTGTAATCCATGGGCGCGTGGTGGAATTGATGATGTTCCTGCCAGAATGGTGGGTAACGTGCCTCTATCGACGTTTGGATTTGTCATCCCCCAGCAGAAAGAAAAATGATGCCAGATATTCTTGGAATGATTTTGTGGCCCTTCCGTTGGGTGATTGAAGCGCTCCTGGTTGGTTTCCACACCGCCCTCACTGCCGTTGGGCTTGACCCCGTCGACGGATGGACGTGGGTGCTCGCGATCACCGGTCTCGTTCTTGTTGTTCGAGCGGCACTCATCCCGATTTTTGTGCGCCAAATTAAGAGTCAACGGAAGATGCTCGAAGTTGCGCCGGACCTCAAGCGCATCCAGGACAAGTACAAGGGCAAGCGCGATCAATTTTCTCGTGAAGCCATGACGCGGGAAACTATGGCCCTGTACGGCAAGCACGGTACCTCACCGTTCTCGTCGTGCCTGCCGTTGCTCTTCCAAATGCCCGTGTTCTTCGGTCTGTTCACCACCCTCAACAACGCGGCCCTCGGACTCTCAGGGATCGGGTTCATGAGTCTCGATCTTGCAAAAAACTTCGGTTCAGCAGTGATTTTCGAGACAGCCCCGCTGCATGATTCGATGTCGTCGGCAGATGGCGACTGGGCTGTTATCTGGACGGCCGGGGTCATGGTTGTTTTGATGACGGTGTCACAGTTCATCACCCAGAAGCAAATCATGTCTAAGAACGTTTCAGCAGCGATGAAGGCGAGCCCCACCTACAAGCAGCAGCAGATTCTGCTGTATGTTCTTCCGCTGGTCTTCTTGTTCTCCGGTTTCGCTTTCCCGCTCGGCGTCATGATGTACTGGCTGGTTTCGAACTTTTGGACGATGGGTCAGCAATTCGTCGTTATCCGCAACATGCCGACCCCGGGATCCGAGGCGTTCCAGGCATGGCAAGAGCGACAGACGAAAAAGAACCTGCGTAAAGGAATCGCCATCGAGGCGGACGTCATCGAAGAAGAAAAACCCGCACAACGGCAACAGCCGCTGGGGAAGAACCGTTCGAAGCGTGGAAAAGGAAAGAAATAATGTCGGATAGCAAAGACGCCGCGGATATTGCCGCGGATTACATCGAAGGCTTGTTGGACATCGCCGACTTGGATGGGGACCTCGAGATCACCAACTCGAACGGTCGCGACTACGTTTCGGTTGTTGCAACAGACAGTGATCACCTCAAGGTTCTCGCCAAAGGTGACACCGTCTCTGCGTTACAGGAACTCACGCGTCTCGCAGTGCACACCAAGACAGGCGAATTCTCGAGACTCATTCTGGATGTTGCCGGGTCGAGGGACGCTCGCTCGAAAGAACTCGAGCGGTTGGTAGATCGCGCCGTTGAACGAATCGAGGGAGGCGCGCAGTCGGCTGCCCTCCCCCCGATGTCCTCCTATGAGCGCAAGTTGGTGCATGACTTCGTCAGTGAGCGCGGACTGCAGTCCCACTCTGAGGGTGAAGGCGCGGACCGCCACACCGTCATCAGCGCCGCATAGTTTCACGTGAAACATTCCGCGATTGAGCCGGAACCTGCCGCGGCCAAAGAGCTGTGTGGTGAGGCGATCGAGGCGGTGAGGACGTACACACTGAACCTCGGGTTGCGCGGAGAAGAACTGGGCCTCATTGGTCCGGACGAAGCTCGTCGGTTGTGGAGCCGCCACATTCTCAATTGCGCGCTGCTCGCTCCGGAACTCTCGCCGACTGGCGTTCGTGGTGGCCGAGCATCAATCGCCGACGTGGGGAGCGGAGCTGGACTTCCAGGACTCGTCATCGCGATGATTCGACCCGACATCGAGGTGACCCTGATCGAGCCGTTGGAGCGCCGGACGCGCTGGCTGGTCGAACAGGTGAACGAGCTCCAACTACAGAATGTGTCGGTTTTCACGGGCCGCGCGGAGGACTACACGCCACGCCACTCGTTTGACGTCGTAACGGCGCGCGCGGTCAAAGCCCTGAAGGGGCTCATACCGATGCTCGCACCGCTGGTCGTGCCCGGAGGGCGGCTGGCCCTGTTGAAGGGTCAGCGACTCGACGTTGAAATCGACGACGCTCGGCCGATTTTTCATCGCTACCAAATCGCCACAGTGAAATCACAAACCCTGGGCGTCGGTACAGTTGAGGAGCCGACCCGAATGTTCACCGCCACGGTGGGGTAACCTAACGGAGGTTCAATGTTTCACGTGAAACATTCGCACAGAACGTATCGATCGCCAGCGGCGAGTGTAAGAAAGGGGTGTACGCGATGAGCGAAGCGGACGCGACGCCTCTGGCAACAGAACTCCTGGATTTGACGCGGCGTCGCACGGCATTGGCTCAGCGAACGGCACCGCTTCCCAACCACACTCGAATCGTCGCGCTGTCGAACCAAAAGGGTGGAGTCGGCAAGACCACCACCGCGGTCAACATCGCCTCAGCATTAGCGCGGCTCGGCGCTCGGGTCATGGTGATTGATCTCGACCCCCAGGGAAACGCCTCAACAGCCCTCGGCATCGAGCATCACGCCAAAATCCCCGGCACCTACGAAGTGCTCGTCGGCTCGGCGTCGGTGCAGTCCGTTCTGCAACAGAGTCCGAACAATCCGAACCTGACTTGTATTCCGGCAACGATCAACCTTGCGGGTGCTGAAATCGAACTCGTTCCCGCATCGGCGCGAGAGACGAGACTCAAGCGAGCGCTGGAGGAGTACTTGTCCACGACCGAGGACAAGCCGCATTACATATTCATCGACTGTCCGCCGTCGCTCGGATTGCTGACCGTGAATGCGTTGACGGCGGCGAACGAAGTTTTCATCCCCATCCAGGCCGAGTATTACGCCCTCGAGGGGGTCACCATGCTGTGGGACAACATCGCGATGGTCCAGCAATTTCTCAATCCTCGGGTCAGGATCACGGGAGTGTTGTTGACCATGTATGACCACCGGACAAACCTGTCACGTGAAGTGGCAGAGGAAGTTCGTCGCCACTTCCCGGACATTGTGTTTAGTTCGGTGATCCCCCGCGCGGTGCGCGTGTCAGAAGCGCCGAGCTTCCAGCAGACCGTAATCGACTACGACCACGATTCGGTTGGCTCAATCGCGTATCGCGAAGCGGCAATCGAATTTGCCGAACGAGGAGCAAACTAACATGGCGGAAAAACGCACTGGACTTGGCCGGGGAATCGGCGCACTGATTCCCACCACGGGAGACGGAGTGTCCGACCGCGGTGTTGACGTCTTTTTCCCGTTGGCCGGGACACAAGCCGGACGCGATGTGCCCGGCGCACGTTTTCAACTCATCAACCCTGACAACGTCGTTCCCAATCCGGCTCAGCCGCGTACCGAGTTTCGACCCGAAGAACTGGCCGAACTCGAACACTCGATTCGCGAATTCGGCGTATTGCAGCCGATTGTTGTTCGACCCCTGAGCGGGATGGGAGCGGACGCCACCTACGAACTCGTCATGGGCGAGCGACGCCTTCGCGCATCGAAGGCGGTCGGGCTGACCGAGATCCCCGCCGTCATTCGCGATACGAAAGACGCGGACATGCTGCGCGATGCGTTGCTGGAAAACCTTCACCGCGCAAACCTCAATGCGCTCGAAGAAGCGTCGGCGTACCAACAACTGTTGTCCGATTTCGGAATCACTCAGGATGAACTCGCCAAGCGAATCGGTCGATCTCGGCCGCAAGTAACCAATACGTTGCGACTGCTCAAGCTGCCGGTGAAGGTTCAACAGCGGATCGCGGCCGGGGTGCTCTCGGCGGGACACGCCCGCGCGATTCTCTCTGTGACCGACGTTGCCAGTCAGGAAAAACTAGCGGCCAAGATCGTGAACGAAGAGCTGTCCGTCAGGGCTGCCGAAGCAATCGCAGCGACCCTGGGGTCGGGCACCGCGAAACCCATCAAGCCCAAACCTCGCCCCGGCTCGCGCCGCGACTACCTCGATGCGATTGCCGCGCGGCTGGGAGACAAACTTGACACGCGAGTCAAGGTGGCGGTGGGAACCACCCGCGGAACAATCACGATTGAATTCGCTACCGTCGCCGACCTCAATCGAATCGCAGACGTCCTTGGAGTCTCGGAAGAGAACTAAAACATCCGTTCAGGCGCTATTTTTGGGACG
>JBIIFF010000062.1:0-8195 GCA_044237445.1 Microbacteriaceae bacterium
TTCGAGGTTTCGCCGAAGGTGCCGTGCCGGAACCATCTTGGCGACCACCTTGGCGCCAATGGTCGGGAGCATGTAATAGATGAATTCGACGCCCGCGGCGGCGATTTTCTGTTCGAGGTCCTTAATGACATCGGGCTGCATGTTGGAGGCTTGGTGCTTCCCGAATGCGTCGTTGTCAGTGAGTGAACTGGTGCCAAGTTGATGAACCATGGTGGGACTCCTTTGTCCGTGTGGTGTTGTGGATAGGTCGAATCAGTCGGTGACGATGATCGCTTGCATGGGGCACACGTCGGCGGCTTCCTCGACGTCGGCCCGGAGCGAATCGTCCACGTCGTCGTCGTATTCGAGAATTCCCTGGTCATTGAGTCGGAAGACGGTGGGGGCCGAGAACGTGCATTGACCGTGGTTGTCGCATTTCGCGCGGTCTACGGATACGTGCATGGGCTTCTCCTTGTGTGGTTAGAGGTTATCGCTTGTCAAACGCCAATGGAAGGTGAACCGGTCCGGTATTGCCCGAGTCGGGCATCCACTCATCAGGACCGTTGACACGAATGTTGGTCATCCGCTGTGACAGTGTCCGCAGCGCGATGGTCATGTCCATTCGTGCCACGAAGTGACCGAGACAGTGGTGCATGCCCCCACCGAATCCGTAATGAGGTACCCGTTCGGCCGTGATGTCCATTCCCGGGTTCGGATAGGCGGCGGGGTCCGTTCCGCTCACCTGGGTGAGAAAGTGAACCGTCGAACCTGCGGGCGCGTGCAGATCTTCGTAATCGAAATCAACGACTGCTTCGCGCGTCACCCAGGTGGTCGTCGGATTCATCCGCATGACTTCCTCGACCGCATTGCGGGCGAGCTCGGGGTGCGCCGCGAGCAGTTCCCACTGGTCGGGGTTCTGCATCATGGTTTGCACTCCCAGTCCCAGTTGATTGCGGGTGGTGTCCATCCCACCGAAGATAAGCAGGCACAGCGCGTTGCGTAACTCATCGTCGCTGAGGCTATCGCCGTCTCGGTTCGCCTCGACCAGGCGCGTCACCAGATCGTCCCGAGGGTTGGCCTGTCGGTCGACAATGAGCGCTTCCGCGTATCCATAGAGTTCCGCGAGCGCCGCGTCGATTTCGGGAAGGTCCTCTTTGATGGTGATTCCCAGGGCAAGACCGATTGACGACGAGATGCGGGCGATGGTCGGATATTCGCTCTCGGGGATTCCCGTGAGGATGCACAACACTCGCGTCGCGTACGGCTCAGCAAAATCATGGACGAATTCGAATTCGCCCCGGTCGATGATGGAGTCGACGAGTTCGGCGGCGAGTTGTTCGAAGCGAGGAACGTACGCCTCGATGTGCCGAAACGAGAAGGCGGGGTTGAGCAGCCGACGAATTCGGTGGTGGTCTTCTCCCTCGAGAACCAACAGACACTTCGTCCACCAGTCATAAAACAGCCCAGAGTGAACTCCGTTGTGGGCGGGCCACTTGCCGCTGCCCTGGCTAAGGCGCGTGTCCTTCAGCAGCGTGCTGACGTATTGATGGCGAAGGATCGCAAAACCGTAATTAGTCTTCGCGTACCAGTGGCGTTCGCGTGCCTCGCGAACTTCCTCTGAGTGCATCGCGAACGAGGGATCGGAAATATCGAGATAGGGCACTTCAATCTCAGTCGACATCGTTTGAACCTCGTTGTTCGGAAAACTGAACCGTGGCCGGCTCACTCTGTGAATTCTACGCGGAAACAATAAAAACTTCAATAGTGAATGATTTAGGGGAAATGTGCGTGTCGTAAAACATGTATGACTAAATGAAAAAACGCGCTATGTTTGCCCCAGCACAACGGGGTGCAACCAACGCCGGTGGCACCTCGCGATTAAACACAACAATCGAAAGGTCACAATGGCTACGTCAGACAAGGCCCAATCCGACAAGGCGCAACTGAGCGCTCTCGGATACGAAGGGTCGTACAACCGCTCCATGACCGTATGGAGCACAATGGCGCTCGGGTTCACCTACCTGTCGCCGCTCGTCGCAATTTACGCGCTGTTCGGCCTCGGCCTCATGACCGGCGGACCGGGCTCCATCTTCTGGATCCTCATCGTCGGTGGTGGGCAGATGCTCGTCGCACTCGTCATGGGTGAGGTCGTCTCGCAGTTCCCCATCGCCGGTGGAATTTATCCCTGGATGCGCCGCCTCGCCGGCCGCCGATCCGCATGGCTCGCCGCGTGGGTCTACGTCTGGGCGATGCTCGTGACGATCGCGTCGGT
The DNA here is from genome assembly GCA_044237445.1 of Microbacteriaceae bacterium. GTDB lineage: Bacteria > Actinomycetota > Actinomycetes > Actinomycetales > Microbacteriaceae > MWH-TA3. The sequence goes on from JBIIFF010000062.1 coordinate 2,252, forward strand.
CGCGCAATACGGCACCGGCTTCCTCGCCACCGTTCTCGGTGTGACCGAGGTCTCGTCAGAACTCACCCTGATCCTTGCGATCAGCCTCCTCGTGGTCGCGCTTCTCGTAAACCTCGGAGGAACCAAAACCCTCGCGCGTATCGCGACCATCGGTCTGGCTGCAGAGCTGGTCGGTGTCGTCGGACTTGGTCTTTACTTGCTCTTGTTCGAACGCCAGAACGAATTCACCATCTTCACCGAGGGCTTTGCATCGGCCGATTATGGCACCGCGTTCATGGGTGCGGCCCTCGTCGGTCTGTTCATGTTCTACGGCTTCGAAGCCTGTGGTGACGTCGCCGAAGAAGTTGACGACGCTGCTCGTGAGGTACCGAAGGCCATGATTCTCACCATCCTCGTTGGTGGCGTCTCGGCGCTCGCCTCGTTCGCAGGATACGTGCTCGCAGCATCGCCCGAGCTCCTCGCCGCGACCGCAGCGGGAGAGAACGCGGACCCCATCGGAACAATCCTCGCGGATGTCCTCGGAGAAACCGGCGCACGTCTGTTCCTCGTGGTTGCTGTCGTTGCATTCATCTCGTGCTGCTTGAGCCTGCAGGCTGCTGCAAGCCGCTTGCTGCACTCGTTCGCACGCGACAAGATGCTTCCCGCCAGCGGATGGCTCAGCCAGATCTCTGAGCGCAGCAAGGTCCCAACCAACGCGCTGCTCGTCGCGAGCATCGTCCCGATGTTGCTCTGTGTGGTCATCTACGCCAACCCGGCGTCGTTGGTTCCGATCACCGCCTTCGCAGTGCTCGGAATTTACATCGCGTTCCAGTCGGTCGTCCTCGCATCGCTCATCCAGCGATTCCGTGGATGGAAGCCAGCCGGACCGTGGACCCTGGGTTCGTTCGGACTGATCATCAACATCGCGGCACTCGCCTACGGAATCTGGGCAATCTCGTGGTTGCTCCAGCCCGGAGTCAGCGGTGACTGGTTCATCGACAACATCTCGCTCATCGGCGTGGTGGCGGTATTGGTCCCCGGTGGCCTGTACCTGCTCGTTGCTCGTCCTCACCTTCGCTCGAAGGCTCCGTATTCGGACGCCATCGAGGTCGCGAAGAAGATGCGCGCTGGCAAGTAACAACTCGCACAACGGTGAGGTCCCGCTTCGGCGGGGCCTCACTCGTTCAAGGGCCCTCGCGAAAGGCCCGTCCCGTCACCTCAACATTCGCCACGGGAAGCCACGGCCCGATGACGGGGATTGCCAAACTCGCGGTCACGACAGCGACAACGCGGTCGCCGACCAGGGCGGAGCGCACGGTTACGCCCTGCACCAGACCCCGTGCGATGCCACCACCAATCAGCGCTTCGGTACGCGCCACGCCGTCGGCATCAGTGGTGTCGGCGAGAGCCGCGTGGGCTGCGCCGGCAATCGCCGAATCGATGGCGATTGATCGGATGTGCGCGACGAACGCGATTTGCAACACCGACAACGTCACGGCAACGAGAAGGACGCTGACGAGGACAAATTCCACGGGGGCGCTCCCGCGGTCGGGACGGTCCATCAGAGAGTGAGCACGCGGTCAATCGCGTTGTTGAAGACGTCGCCGAGCGCGGGGCCCGCCATCGCCCACACCACGACAACCAACCCGGCGGTCATGAGGGTGATGAGAACCCAACCCGGAACGTCACCTCTTTCGCCTCGCTGCACCCTCGTGAGGTGACGACTCCATTCGATTTGCATAGCTTGCTCCTTTCCTCGGGGTTAGCCCTCGAAAAGGAGACTAGAAGGTCTGTCAAGTTAGCCTCGGAAACTATCCCCAACCGTGAAAGAAGGGTCCAACAGTTGGGTCGAATTCAGGTTTTGACAACACTTCATAGTTATGCGGTCAAGGCGACCAGCGTCGCATCTTCTCAACTGAAAGTTCTTCAACCCCATACCGCGACAGCACTTGCTTTCGGACAAGGTCTGCTGGTTTATCGGGGAACAACCAGGAAGAGGGAGCAACGATTCGCTTTGCTTCCTGAACGTCAACAACGAGGACAGCCTTCATCGGATAAAGACCGTGAGTAATGGCGTTTAGCGGACTAGCCACCTCATCAAATTCGGATGAATCGGCCCAAACCAATGAAGCTTCTCCAGCGAACTGCCAACCCTGTTGAGCGAAGACATCCACTACAGACACCATTACTTGAGAATTAAACTCAATGTTGCATACCGTCTTGGGAGAGGCAATGTGAGCGATGAGAATTCGGGTGAGGTCAGAGGCGAAAACCTCCTTTGGACTAACATTGGGCCGCCCGCAGTCATCGGCCGTTGCGACCCAGCAAAGAACCGCCTGGTCGAGGCATAATCTCATCTCAGCGCTCAACTTCATCCCTTAAGTGTGGACTATGTTTGCTCGAACCATGGGAATTCCCCTGTCCAATGCCGGAAAAATGTAAAGCGGTTCGGACTTGAGTTAGATGCGCCGCACTTGGCTCGAGTCGTTTCGGGACGACCACAGCCGGCTGCCCTGTGCCGTCGTTGACGATTTGGTTCGGGCTCTCAACGAAGAGTTTCGGATGTTCCGTGGCGAGGAGGTAACACCGACCAAAGGGAAGCGTTCATGTGTCATGCGCTTACTACAATGAGCATCCAGCCGGGGACGTCGCCGCGCTCAGGGTTGTGTGGGGAGAGTGTCATCCCGCCACTCTGCCCCGAGGCCGAGGGATGTGTCCCTATTTATCCCCAGCCAATTTGGCTGCCCGGTAGGCCGTGGCGATGAGGACCAGATAGAAAACTTCACCGGCAATGACCGATACGGATGCCACGCGGAAAGCCAGGTTGAAGGCGACCACCGCGGGGCTCGACGCGATGGTGGTCAACTGTTCGTCGCCCCCATTCGGGTCATACGCCGCCAACAGGGATGCGACCGCACCAACGGCGAGCAACACGGCTGCCACGACCGAAATCCAGTTCAGTTTGGGAATTCGGACGCGGCCGATGAACATCGCGCCGAGACTGACGAGGAACGCCGCGACGATGGATGTTCCACCCAGTACGGGGTCGATCCAACCCCCGAGGCTGAACAGGACCGCGACGAACTGTGTCAGCGAGGCAATGAGGAGAGACTTTGCACTGGTCATGGTTCCAGTGTGGCAGAAGCAGCACCTACACGGGAAGTGAGCCGAGAGCAACGAGACCCGGAAACACGGCGACGAGCACCGTCATCGGCAGAATGACAAAAACAAGCGGGATGAGCATGTAGATTTCGCGCGAGCTCGCGGCTTCAAGCAACCGCCGCCCCGCCGCCGCGCGTTCGTCGGCCGCAAGTGACCGCACGATGTCGGCGATCGGGGTTCCGTGGCGTCGTGCACTGAGGACGTGCTCGATCAATCGCGACCAGGATTCGTGACGGACTCGGTTTTCACTCGCGGTGCAGGAGTCGACGAGGGTGACCCCCACCCCGAGTTCGCGGGCGATCGTGCGTGCCTCGCGACCGAGGATGCCGACCGAATCGGCGCCGACACGGTCGAACATCGACGGGATGGAGAGGCCCGCGGAAAGGCAGACCGACGCGCGGTCCAGAAAAGCGGGCAATTCGGAGTCAATGAGCCGCTTGCGGACCGATGCGCGATTTTGCCAGAGACCGCTGAGGAACCGGGCGGGGTGCGGAACGAGCGCTGCAATCACATCGACCAGGTCGCGCGCCGTTGATGTCCGACGAGCGGCCCGTGAGAGGTCGCGCAAGTGTGGTGCGATTCGAGTCGCCAGGCTCGACCGCGGTGCGCCGTCGACGAGTAGCCAGAGGCCGAACCCGAGGAGCGCACCGAGTGCCGCCTCAGTCATCGACTACCCACCGCGGCGGATCGGGGAGCCGCCCCATCGCTGTCATGACGATGTAAGCGACCACGGTTGCTCCGGCACACGCGATGAGCAGAGCCGCTCCCGCCGCACTTGCGAACGCATCGCGGTTCTCGGCACGGCTCCCCAACATAACGACGACGACCCACGGCGCACACGAACCGAGACGCGCGGCGTGCCTGACCCACGATTGCCGTGCGGTCGCTTCCCTCCTCACGCGCAAATCGTCTCGGACGGACCGGCCCAATTCCTCAAGAATGCGGGGTAGTTCCGTGCCACCCATCTCGTGGGCAATGACGATTGATTCACAAACTCGGTCAGCGATTGGGTCGGCCCGATCGGCCCGTAACCCGAGCAGGGCGGTTTCGACCGAGGCGCCGCGGGCCAGATCCGTGACGGTGTGATTCCACGACGCCGCCCACTCGCGCGGTATTTGCCCCGACGCTGCCGCTAACGATTCGTGAAGGGGTGCGCCTGCTCGGATTGACATGCGCATCGCGTCGAGGATGTCGGGCCACCGCGCTTCGGCGAGAACGCGACGCCGAGTGCGTGCCGCATCCAGCGTGGCAATGGGGATGGCTAACCCGGCTATCGCGGCAATCGGCGCGAGTACGGGAATAGGAACCAACAGTGAGGTCAGCCCGGCCACGAGCAGGGCCAGGACTGCGAGGACAACCGCGAGGACCCCCGTCGGCGTTCCGACCAGTCCGCACTCGTCGAGCCACCCCCGCAAGGGTTTGTTGATGCGCGGAACGGACGGTGTAACTAGAGCACCGAATCCGATCACGGCAATGAGACCGATTACGACCGGGACCACACCGACTCCATTGAGATTCCAACCGGTCCAACCACGGGTCGTGCGATGTCGGTGACTCGGCGCACCCCGTCCTCCTCCATCCGGCAGTGAACGACGAGATCCACGGTTGCGGCGATGGTGGCGGTGATGAAGTCAGCCGAGATTCCCCCAGCGAGCTGACACAGCGTCGCAAGTTTTCGGACGGCATCCCCCGCCGAGTTCGCATGGATTGTGCACAAACCCGGCACCCCCGAATTGAGTGCGACGAGGAGATCGAGGGCTTCATCACCGCGCACCTCACCGACGACTATTCGCGTCGGGCGCATGCGCAGTGTTTCCCGCACCAGGCGGCGCAGGGTGACTTCGCCCAACCCTTCCAAACTCGGCCCGCGGCACTGCATCCCGACGACATCATTATTCGGGAGAGCTAATTCGAAGGTCTCTTCGACGGTGACAATTCGCTCGCCCGGAGACAACACCCCACACAAGGCGGTCAACATCGTCGTTTTTCCCGCTTGTGTAGCGCCTGCGACCAAGACGGTCAGTCCACCGCGAACTGCGTCGGTGAGTAGCGTTGCGGAACTCTGGGTCAGCGTCCCCACCGAAACAAGGTCCTCGAGCGATCGAAGCGTGCGTGAAAACTTTCGAATGTTGACCGACCACGACTCGCGCGTGATGGGAGGAATGACCACGTGAAGGCGCGAACCGTCGGGAAGGGACGCGTCGACGAACGGCTGGGAATAGTCGATGCGTCGGCCCGTGCGCCGCAGCATTCGTTCAACGAGCGAGCGAACCTCGTCACCACCGATGGTCAGAGCAAGCCGCTCGTGCACCCCCGCGCGCGCAATGAAGACCGCCGAATCGTCGTTGGCCCAGATTTCTTCGATGGTGGGGTCGTCGAGCAGAGGCTGCAGCGCGCCGAAACCGTCGACGCGCTCGGACACAGCGCGTTCGTCTATGTCGAGAGCAGTTGCCATCCCCAGAGATCGTTCGTGTGCTGATCGGACCTCCGTGACAATTGCATCGCGAACCGTTGCGCCGCGGGCGACCGCTCCGCGAACTCGTTCAACGACGCTCTCGGTGTCAGTGTCGGACATGTCCCCACCATGACAAAACCCGGGGTGCGGCCCCGGGTTTTGTCCACAGAAGAAACGACCTACGCCTTGGGGATGAAGGTGTACTTCGTCGTCAGATATTCCTCGATGCCTTCGGTTGAACCTTCACGTCCAACTCCCGATTGCTTGACCCCGCCGAACGGGCCGGCCGCGTTCGAGACGAGCCCGGTGTTGAGGCCCATCATTCCCGTCTCGAGCTTCTCGATGAGT
>JBIIFF010000063.1:0-8070 GCA_044237445.1 Microbacteriaceae bacterium
CCTGAATGAGCCCGAGGATCAGCGCGGGAACAATGTTCGCGTAGTCCAGGGGTGACATAACCCCATTGTTCTAGTAGTCGAGCAGAAAATCGGTGAGGACGCGGTGACCGAAATCGAGCGCGTCGAGAGGCACCCGCTCGTCCACACCGTGAAACAGCGACGGGAAATCGAGGTCGGCGGGTAAACGTAGCGGCGCAAAGCCGTAGCCGGCGATGCCGAGGAGCGCCATGGCCTTGTTGTCCGTACCGCCCGACAACAAATACGGGAGCATCTTTGCACCGGGGTCCTGTGCGTGAAGCACCTTCGCCATCGCGCCAACGATGGGTGCGTCGAAACTGTTTTCCAACCCAATGTCCTGGGTCACGATCGAGACGTCTATGTCGGGACCGACGATGTCCCGCACCCGCGCCAGCACCTCGTCCTCGTGACCAGGCAGGGGGCGAATGTCGATGGCGGCGCTCGCGGTATCGGGAATGACGTTGTGCTTGTAGCCCGCGTTCAGTTGCGTAGGGTTCGACGTGGTCGACAGAGACGGTTCAAGGAAACCAGCGGCGAGACCCGTGGCGCGAATGATGTCCCGCGGGTCGCCCGCCGGGTCGAGTCCCAGAATCTCCGCAACGGCGGCGACAAGAGCGATTGTTGTGTTCGTCATCTGGACAGGCCATTCCGCTCGACCGAGTTTCACGACCGCCTCGGCCAACTTCGTCACCGCGTTGTTCGGAATCACGCGTGAGCCGTGAGCCGCCGTCCCCTGCGCCGTCAGGGTCGCCCAAATCAGGGCTTTCTCGCCCGTCTGCAACAGGTAGGCGCGCTGGTCGCCGATCGTGACGGAATAGCCGCCGACCTCGCTTATGGCTTCCGTGGCGCCGGTGAACAGCTCGGGGTGTTTCGTGACGACGTAGTGCGACCCGTACTCGCCGCCGTTCTCTTCGTCGGCGAAAAACGCGACGACGAGGTCTCGGTTGGGCTTCTGGCCAGTGTCGTGCATTTCGCGCAGCGCCGTGAGAATCATCGCGTCCATGTCTTTCATGTCGACCGCTCCGCGCCCCCACAGCATGCCGTCGCGGATTTCGCCCGCGAACGGATCGACGCTCCAGGCGTCGGGGTCGACGGGAACGACGTCGAGGTGTCCGTGAACGACGAGGGCGGGAAGTTCGGGGTTACGGCCGGCGACGCTTGTGATGACCGAGGTGCGACCCGGCTCGGAGTCGATGTAGGTGACGTCGAGCCCCATCGCAGCGAGGTAATCGCCGACGTAGTGGGCTGCCTCGGTCTCGCTGTTCGCGACACCGCTCCCCCAGTTAGACGTGTCGAACCGGATGAGGTCGCGGGCGATGCGCGCGGTCTCAGAGAGTTCCTCGAGGTGGTCGGTCACGCCTCCACCGTAGCGTTATTGCGCCTCGGCGATTGCTGGTATGGTGGTGACTCGTCGTAGCAATGCGACTCGCGCGCGGGTGGCGGAATGGCAGACGCGCTAGCTTGAGGTGCTAGTGCCCTTATGGGCGTGGGGGTTCAAGTCCCCCTTCGCGCACGCGATGGCCCCGGATCGGAAACGGTTCGGGGCCTCTTTCTTTGTCGGTTGATTAATGTCGGCGGCACAAGGTACATTCGAACATATGTTCGAAGTATCGGCGTTGCGCGACAAGATTCGCGAGATGGAGGGGACGAAAGTCGTCCCCCGACTTCCCGTGCACCCCGCGCTGTCCCCGTTGATCGGGGGTGGGCTCGTGCCCGGCGGTGTCTATTCGATTTCCCCGTCCATTAGCCTCGCGCTGGGTCTGGCCGTCGAATCGGTGCGGGAATCGGGGTGGTGCGCTGCGATCGGATTCCCCCACCTCGGAATCGAGGCGGTCCGTGACAGCGGCATCGCTCTCGAACGCTTCGTGTCGATTCCTACACCGAAAGAACACTGGGCGACGGTCGTCGGGGCCGTCTGTGACGGCTTCAGCGTCGTTCTCGCGCGCTCACCACACGGATTGTCCCCCACGAGTGCCGCGCGCGTCACGGCCCTCGCACACCGCACCGGTGCTGTCCTCGTCGTTCTTGGTGACTGGCCCGGCGCGACCGCCCGAATCGAGGTCACGAGTGTCGTGAACCACGGCGTCGGCGACGGTCACGGGGTGCTGTCGTCACGCGACATTCATCTGCGGGCATCGGTGCGCGGCGTCGTGAAGAACGGAACTCTGCCGTGGCCGCTCGATCGCGAAGCGGATTCGGTCGCACCCGTTCGACGACTACGGGTCGTCTCGTGACCCGTGTTCTCGTTGTCGATATCCCGGGCTGGTCCGACCGATTCGAGGACGAAGCCGCCGCGGTTCGACACTTCGACCCCGTCATCGTGTCCGTCGAGAACACCGTGCCATTGGTGCGGGTGCTGCAACCGGGGCGCATCGCGATGGGAGCGCGCGGACCGGCACGGTACTACCGGGGCGAAGACCTCGCTGCCGAGGCACTACGAGCCGTTCACCCCGACGCCCGCATCGGCATCGCCGACGGGCTGTTCACCGCCGTCACCGCGGCGACCCGAGCCAACCCCGTGTGTATCGTCCCGGTTGATCGCTCGGCCGACTTCCTTGCGCCACTGTCCGTCGACCGCGTGGGCGACGCCGACCTCGTCGACCTCTTGCGGCGACTCGGAATCACGACTCTGGGGGCGTTCGCGGCTCTGGATGTGGGGGCGGTGCGGGACCGATTCGGTGTCGCGGGCGAACTGCTGCACCGATCGGCGGCCGGCCACGACGACTCCCCCGTCATCCCCCGCGACGTTCCCGTCGATTACGCCCGAGTCATCGACTGTGAGCCCGCGATTGTTCGCGCCGACGAACTCGCGTTCACCGTGCGCGCCGTCGCCGACGAATTCATCGACACCCTCGCCCGTGCGCGATTCGTCTGCACCGCGGTGTGGGTGACACTGTCCACGGAACGCGGCGACAGTCACGAACGGTGTTGGGCACACCCGCGGTCATTCACCGCGGCGGACGTCGTGGACCGAGTTCGCTGGCAACTCGATTCGATTGCCCGATTCACGACCGACACCAGCACCGAGGGTTTCGCGGGCGACGGAATCGTGCGCGTTCGAATCGCACCCGACCAACTCGCCCACATCAGTCGGTACGAACCAGCGCTGTGGGGTGAACCTGCCGGCGACCGAATCCACTCGGTGCTGTCCCGCGTCCAAAGCATCCTCGGACACGAGGGCGTGCTCACTGCAACCGTCACCGGCGGGCGAACCCTCATCGACCGTGAAGTCCTGAGCCCGTGGGGCGACAAACCGGTCATCGAACGCCGTGCCACCGAACCGTGGCCCGGTCACCTCGCTGCGTTACTACCTACCACCGTGTATCACGATCGACCGACCGTGAGCCTGCGTGGGCGTGCCGTTATTCCACCCGCCGAAGTGTTCGCCGAACCGCCGCGCGTCCTCGAATTCGAAGGGCGAACCCGCGACATCGTCGAATGGAGCGGGCCGTGGCCCATCGCCGAACGCTGGTGGACGGGCGGGACGTTGCGATACCGACTGCAAGTCATCGACGATCGCGGCGGCGCATGGGTGCTGTTGTCCGACGGTGACACCTGGACCATCGAAGCGCGGTACGACTGATGGTCGAGTACGCCGAACTGCACGCCCACAGCGCCTTCAGCTTCCTCGACGGAGTGTCCCCGCCGGAACGGCTCGTCACCGAAGCGGTGCGGCTGGGTCTATCTGGGCTCGCTCTCACCGACCACGACGGATTTCACGGCGCCGCCCGATTCGCCGAAGCCGCCGAAGGAACGGGGTTGCCGACCATATTCGGCTCAGAGCTCACCCTGCGGGGTGACACCGACCAGCACCTGCTCGTGCTCGCGCGCGGACAAGCGGGGTACCACCGGCTTGCCGGTGCCATCACCGAAGCACACCTGTCGGGTGGCGCGAAACACGAACCGCGGTACGACCTCGACGACCTGACCGCTCGGGCGAACGGCGAGTGGATCGTTCTGACCGGGTGTCGGCGCGGACCCGTTCGAACACACCTGCCCGAGGGGTCGCTGCCGTCAGCTGCCGACATTCGCCGTGCCGGGATTGCCCTCGACGAACTGATCGAGCGGTTCGGACGGGATTCCGTCGTCGTCGAACTGTGGAACCGCGGAGTGCCTCTCGATGACGTCCACAACGATGTTCTCGCCGAACTCGCGCGCGAGCGCGAACTGCCCGTTGTTGCGACGGGGAACGTGCACTACGCGCTGCCGTCCGAATACGAACTGTTTACCGCGTTTGCCGCACTCGGAAGTCGCCGGTCGCTCGACGACCACGACGGGTATCTGCCCGCCGGCCCCGCGAACCGATTGCGATCCCCCGCCGACATGGATCGCATGTTCGGTCGATACCCCGGAGCCGTTGCCGAAAGCGTCCGCATCGCGCGCGAATGTGCATTCGAGCTCAAACGAGCAACACCCCGCCTGCCGAAATTCGACCTGCCGGACGGGCAGACAATCATGGGACGACTGCGGGAACTCGTCTGGGCGGCCGTCCCGAGGCTCTACCCGAACGCGGGACCCGACGTGACCGAACGAATCGAGCGGGAACTCACCGTCATCGAGGAACTCGATTTCCCCGGCTACTTCCTCATCGTTCACGACATCGTCGAGTTCGCACGGTCACGCCGGATTCTCTGTCAGGGGCGCGGAAGCGCCGCGAACTCGGCGGTCTGTTATGCACTCGGAATCACCGCGGTCGACTCAATCGCGTATGGGTTGCCGTTCGAACGGTTCCTGTCCGCACTGCGCGACGAACCGCCCGACATTGACGTCGATTTTGACACCGACCGCCGCGAAGAAGTCATCCAATACGTGTTTGAGAAGTACGGTCGACGAAACGCCGCCCAGGTCGCCAACGTCATCACCTATCGACCCAAGAACGCCATCCGCGACATCGCCCGCGCGTTCGGACACGGGATTGACGACCAGAACGCGTGGTCGCGGCTTGTCGAACGGTGGCGGCGACTTGATCCGTCCGAAACATCCGAAATACCCGAACACATCGTTCGGCTCGCCAACGAAACCCTGACGCTCCCCCGTCACCTCGGAATCCATTCCGGCGGGATGGTGTTGACGGAACAACCCGTCGGCGAGGTCGTCCCCATCGAACACGCGCGAATGCCGGGCCGAACGGTTCTGCAGTGGGACAAAGACGACTGCGCTTACATGGGACTGGTCAAGTTCGACCTTCTGGGGCTCGGGATGTTGGGGGCAATCAACCAGGTCTTCGTCGAAATCGAAAAACGATTCGGCGAGGTATTCGACCTGGGCACAGTCCCGCGCGAAGAACCCGCGGTGTACGACGCGATGTGTCGGGCCGACGTCATCGGTGTGTTCCAAATCGAATCGCGGGCACAGATGGGGTTACTCCCTCGACTTCGCCCGAGGCGTTTCTACGACCTCGTTGTCCAGATCGCGATGGTTCGGCCCGGCCCGATTCAGGGCGGAAGCGTTCACCCGTTCGTTCGCCGGCGGACGGGCCAGGAACCCATCACCTACGACCACCCGAAACTGATTCCCGTGCTCGAGCGCACCATGGGCGTCCCCATCTTTCAAGAACAACTCATGCAAATGGCGATGGCGGTGGGTGGGTGCAGTGGGGCCGACGCCGACGTCATTCGGCGGTCCATCGGGTCGAAACGCGGCATCGAACGCCTCGCGACGATTCGAGAGAAGTTCTTCGCCGGCATGGCAGCCAACGGCATCACCGGTGCCACCGCGGACCGCATCTACGGCACACTCGAGGCCTTTGCAAATTTCGGGTTCGCCGAATCGCACTCGATCGCGTTCTCGCTGCTCGTGTACGTGTCGTCGTGGCTCAAGGTCCACTACCCCGCCGCCTTCCTCGTCGGGCTGCTGCGGTCACAGCCGATGGGGTTCTATTCCGCGGCGACACTGTCCGCTGACGCCGAACGGCACGGTGTCGACATTCGCGTCCCCTGTATCGCTCGGTCGGGGGTGGAATCGGGACTCGAGGCGACGGGAATCGATGAAGGTCCGACCGGAATCGACACGTGCCTTCTGCACAACGACCTACCCGTGCCGCCGTTCGACAAGGACGCTCCCGATGTGACCGCGGCACACCGACGGGACGGGAACTTTGCGGTACGGATGGGGCTCGCGGACGTGCGCGGAATCGGGCGAAAAGTGGCAACCGCAATCGTTACCGAACGCGACGCGAACGGCGATTTTCGTGACCTGCACGACCTCGTTCGACGGACCGGACTGGAACGCGCACAACTCGAAGCCCTCGCCACCGCCGGTGCGTTCGACGTTCTGGGGCTCAGTCGCCGAGAGGCGCTGTGGGAAGCGGGCTACGCAGCCGAAAGCCGACCCGAATATCTGCCCAACATCGCACCCACGATTCAACTGCCGTTCTTCGACGAGATGGGCGAAATCGACACGATGATCCAGGACCGCTGGGCGACCGGAGTGTCACCCGGACTGCACCCCGTCCAGTTTGTGCGGGACGAATTGAATCGGCGCGGGGTGTTGTCCGTCACGGATCTGCGGACTGCCGAAGCCGACCGACGAATCGAGGTCGCCGGTCTCGTTACGCACCGACAACGCCCCGGAACCGCGAAGGGCATCACTTTCCTCAACCTCGAAGACGAAACCGGAGTCGTCAATATCGTGTGTTCCCGCGGGCTCTGGAAGGCGTTTCGGCCGGTCGCCCGCGAAAGTGCCGCGTTGATTGTTCGCGGCATACTGCAACGGTCCGTCGACGGCGTGCTGTCTATCGTCGCCGACAAACTCGAGCCGCTCGAATTCGCGGGTGCTCACCGTTCCCGCGACTACCGCTAGTCCGGGGTTTCCGCCCGACTGTCGCTAGTCCGGCGGCGAGGGGCGTTTCGGGCGAACCAGCGATGCCGCCTGCACCGTCCCGAAACCGAATCGTTCCGACACCGCGTCCACGATGTCATCAATGTGGTGGCCATCGTCCTCGTCCTCCCACAACATACCGAGGTCGCCCTCACCCACCAGATTCTCGAGTCGCACACCGATCAGTCGAACCGGATGGCCGTGGCGTTCGACCCGATCGAACAGCCGGACGGCCTCGGCGGCGACAATCTTGGTTGCATGGGTGGGGTCGGTGAACGTGTGCGACCGCGTCACCGTCGACCAGTCATCCAATCGGACCGTCACGGTGACGGTGTGGGCGAGAAAGTTCCGTGTGCGGGCACGCGCACTGACATCGGTCGCCATTCTCAGGACCTCGCGGCGCATTTCGGTGACATCCTCGAGGTCGCTGCCGAACGTATTCGATCGCCCGATACTGCGTTCGCTGCTGCGGTCCTCGATTGTCCTCGAATCGATACCCAGAGCGAGGTTTCGCAAGTGAAGGCCAAGCCGCTCTCCCACAATCGACGCCAGCGAGTCGGACTCGGCGTGTTGGACATCGCTGATTGTCGAAAGACCGAAATTGGCGAGTCGTTTGGCGGTCACCGACCCGACACCCCACAGAGCGGTCACCGGCAGTGGCGCCAGGAACGCGACGGTCTCGGCGGCAGGAACAACCAAAAGGCCGTCGGGTTTTGCGCGCGAACCCGCAACTTTTGCGACGAACATCGATGAGGCGACCCCGATGGAGGCGGCGAGACCGAGCTCGCTGCGGACTCGTTCGCGAATAACGCGGGCGATGTCGAACGGTCGACCGAGAAGTGCACGGGCGCCAGACACGTCACAGAACGCTTCGTCGATGGACAACGGTTGAACCTTCGGCGTGAACTCGTGAAGAAGTTGGAAGACCAGGGCGGACACCGCGGAATACCGATCGAAGCGGGGTCGTCGCACGATCGCGTTGGGGCACCGGCGAAGTGCGACCGACATCGGCATCGCCGAGTTCACTCCGAACGTGCGTGCGACATAGTTTGCCGCCGATACAACCCCCCGCCCTTCCGAGCCACCAACGATGACGGGTTTTCCGACGAGCGACGGATCGTCGAGCTCTTCGACCGAGGCGAAGAACGCATCCATGTCGAGGTGCAGGAACGGCGTTTGCGAATCGTCGACGTCACCTTCGGTGATGTGCCGGTTCGCTCCGTCCTGTTTGCC
>JBIIFF010000065.1:0-7992 GCA_044237445.1 Microbacteriaceae bacterium
TTTTCGCCCCCATCGGACCTGGGCGATACAGCGCAAGCACGGCGGAAATGTCGCCGAAATGATCGGGGCGCATTTGTTTGAGAAGTTGCCGCATCGGCGGTGAATCCAACTGGAAAATCCCGAGGGTTTCGCCGGTCGAGAGCAGGTCGTACACCGCGGTGTCATCGAACGGGAGGTCCTCCAGCACCAGGTTCACACCCCGGTTTCGGGAGATGTTGTCGAGCGCATCGTCGAGAATGTCGAGGTTTCGAAGCCCGAGAAAGTCCATCTTAATCAATCCGAGCTTTTCGCACGACGGGTAATCAAACTGGGTGATTATCTGCCCGTCATTGTCGCGCATCATCAGCGGCACGATCTCGGCGAGAGGCGTGTTGGACATAATCACTCCCGCCGCGTGTACGCCCGTGTTGCGCTTGATGTTTTCCAGGCCGAGAGCGGTTTCAAACACCGCTTTCGTATCCGGCGAGGTCTCGACCGCGTCCCGGAACTGTTGTGCCTCTTTGTAGCGTTGGTTGTCGGTGTCGTACATCTCGGCCAGGGACATGTCCCTGCCTTGCGCCATCGCCGGTACGGCCTTCGAGAGCATCTCTCCCATGCCGTAAGGGAAACCCATGACCCGCGAGGCATCCTTCAACGCTTGTTTCGCCTTGATGATGTTGAATGTCGCGATTTGCGCAACGCGGTCCGAACCGTATTTCTCTGTCACATATCGTTTGACATCGTCGCGCCGCCGAGTGGAAAAGTCGATATCGAAGTCGGGCATCGACTCACGTTCCGGGTTCAAAAATCTCTCAAAGAGCAGGCCGTGCTCGAGTGGGTCGAGATCGGTGATTCGCATCGCGTAGGCCGCCAGTGAGCCCGCACCGGAACCGCGCCCGGGTCCCACGCGAACGTTGTTGTCCCTTGCCCATCGAACGAAGTCGGCGACGATGAGATAGTAGCCGGGGAAGCCCTTCGAGTTGATGACCTCGATTTCGTAAGCGGCGCGTTGTTCGATTTCAGCGGTCAGTCCTTCCGGATAACGGAAGGCGAGCCCCGCGCGAACTTCGCGCTCGAAGGCGATTGCTTCGGTTTCCGGGGCTACCACCGGGAAGGTCGGCATGTGGTTGGCCGAGGTGTCGAATGTGACGTTACACCTCTCGGCTATCAGGAGAGTGTTGTCCGCGGCTTCAGGATGATCGGGAAATAACGAACGCATCTGAGCGGCGGACTTCAAGTAATACTCCGCGGTATCGAACTTGAATCGTTTTTCGTCCAACAGTGTTGTGGCCGATTGAACGCACAGCAGCGCTGCGTGGGATTTGGCCTGGTGCGCGTGGGTGTAATGGAGGTCGTTCGTCAGAACAAGCGGGAGGTCGAGTTCTTTCGCCAATCGCAACAGGTCCTTGATGCCTTGGCGTTCGATGGGCAACTGGTGGTCCATGATTTCGATGAAAAAGTTCTCTTTTCCGACGACGTCCCGCATGGTGGCAGCGGCCAATTTTGCACCGTCATAATCACCCAGTCGAATTTTGGTCTGGATTTCGCCACCAGCGCAGCCACTGGTCGCGATTATTCCCTTGTGATGGGTGCTCAGGAGGTCCAGGTCGATTCGGGGTTTGTGGTAGAAACCCTCGATGTACGACGCACTCGACATCGAAAACAGGTTGTGCATGCCCTCGGTGGTTTCGCTCAACAGGGTCAGGTGAGTGTACGCGCCCTTTGCCGAAACGTCATCGTCCGTGCCGTCCGTCCACGACACGGGCTTTTTGTGGAAGCGGCCCTCCGGGGCAAAGTAGGCTTCCAGCCCGATGATTGCCTTGATGTCTCTGGCCTTGGCCTGTTGCCACATCTCGAATGCGCCGAACATGTTGCCGTGGTCGGTGATCGCAATCGCGTTCATTCCCTGTTCGACGGTGGCATCCAGTAAAACGTCGATTCGCGCGGCGCCGTCCAGCATCGAATTGTCCGTGTGCACGTGCAGATGGACAAACGAACTCGACACGGTCAATCCTTTCGGGGTCGGCGGACTTTTAGTTTAGGTCGGTCTTCCTCGGACTCGGTGAGGCGCGTCAGCGCGTTGCGAGCAGTTTGAGCGAATTCGCCAAATCCGGGGCATAGTCGCTCGTGATGTCGAGGTCAATGCCGTTGACCGGGTGCTGAAAACGAAGTCGGACGGCGTGCAACCACTGGCGGGTGAGCCCGACTTTCTCGGCGAACACGGGATTTGCTCCGTACAGGGTGTCTCCGACCAAGGGATGACGCTGAGCGGCCATGTGTACTCGAATCTGATGGGTGCGCCCGGTCTCTAGTCCAACCGTCAACAGTGTCGCTCCGACGTAGCGGGTGAGGGTATCAAAGTGTGTTACCGCCCGCCTTCCGTCCTGAGTGATCGCAAATTTCCACGCCGAGCCGGGATGACGACCGATGGGCGCGTCGACGGTTCCCTCGGATGGTGTCATCTCCCCCTGGACCAGGGCGTGATAATCCTTGGTCACGCTTCGGTCTTTGAACTTTCGTTTCAGAACGGAATAGGCGACTTCACTTTTCGCGACGATCATGAGTCCCGACGTACCGACGTCGAGGCGGTGAACAATGCCTTGCCGCTCAGGTGGGCCAGAGGTTGAAATTCGATACCCCGCACCTGCCAGCGCTCCCAGCACCGTGTCTCCCTCCCACCCGAGCGACGGGTGAGAGGCAAGAAATGGGGGTTTATTGACAACAACGAGATCGTCGTCGTCGTACAGGATCTGCATGTCGGCGATGACAACCGGAACGATCTCGGGTGCACGAGGGTCTTCCCAGGTGATGGACAACAATGACCCCGACAACAGTCGCGTCGACTTCGCCGCAACGCGCCCGTCAATCTCGACCCCCCCGCGGTCGATGACGTCACTCGCAAAGGTGCGAGAGAAGCCGAGAAGTTTCGCGACGGCTACATCGACCCGTTCGCCAACGAGACCGTCGGGGACCGCAAGACTTCTGTGCTGGGGCATCGTCACTAGAACGAGCCGGCCGATTCCTGCCCACTGTTCGCCAGATCCGCCAGTTGCTTTTCGAGGTGCTGCCGAAGGTGTTGGCGATATTCCTTTTCAAACAGCTTGAGTCGCTCGATTTCGCGTTCGACCGCGATTCGCTGTTGGTCGAGCACGTTGATTTCGTTGCGTTGACGAAGTTCGGCTTCCGCCAGCATCCGCGTGACCTGGTTTTTGCCCTCTTCGATGATTCGGTCGCGCTCGGCGAACCCTTCTTGGATGTGCTGGTCGTGAAGTTTGCGAGCCAATTGCAACAACTGGCTGGAAGTACCGGTTTCGGCAGTGCCGAGTACGGGGCTGGCAGCAGCAATCGAGCCGCCGCTTCGCTGCATCTCCGCCACCCGAGATTCGGACGCGAGGAGCTTCTGGTTCAACCCATCATTCTCGATTTGGATCCGACGCAGTTCCTTCACGACCTCGTCGAGAAAGTCGTCAACGTCGTCGGGGTCGTAACCGTCGCGTTTTGTCTTGAACTGTTTATTGACAATGTCTTCAGCGCTCAGCATCGTCAGACCTCTTCCCTGGGGCAACCGATTTATCGGATGTCAACACTTTACCGAGAAACCTATCTCACGAGGGACATTGCGATGTAGACCGCGAACAGCACGATCGTCCAGGCAAGGTCGATCGCAACCGGACCGATGCGCAACGGCTTGACGAAACGACGCACGAAATTGATGGGCGGATCGGTCGCGGTGAAGGCCGTTTCGGCAATAACAAGAACAATTCCGCGAGGGCGCCACTGCGGCGCTACTTGCCGAACCCACTCAGCGATGAACCGGATCCACATCAACGCCGAGTACAGCCAGAGAGCGGTCCAGAGAATGGAACCAATGGAGGGCATATTTACGCCAGGTGTTCTTCGTCGCTCGTGGCCTGCAGGCTGTTCTGGTCGAGTTCGTCGTCGAACTGCTCGATTCCGGCAGGGGTGAGCATGAACACCTTGAGCGAAACCTTACGGATCGTTCCATCGAGTCCCTGAACAAGACCGCTCATGAAATCGATGAGACGACGAGCATCCAAGTCCTGCATGTACGACATGTCGACAATAATCGGCGAACCGCCGGCAAAGGTCTCTGCGATACCAGAGGCGTCGCTGGTGTAGCGGCGAGGTCGCATCGTGTGAATCACGGAATAGGCCGGTTCGTGGCGCGAGCGCGAAAGTGGTCGAACGGGCGCTACAGGGCGAACCAAAGCCGAGCGAGGCTCGGGGCGGGAGCTCATTCGCGGTGACCGTTGTTCAGTTGCGGAGTCGATGAAGCCCAAATAGGCGAGTGTTTTCCTCATGACGATTGTCCTCTCCTTGAGGTTTTCCCCAGATTAACCCGAAATCGGGCGTTTACCCGTGATTGACGTCCCAACCCGAAGGTGTGTCGCACCGTGTCGAATCGCCTGTTGCCAATCAGCGCTCATGCCCGTCGAAATCGAGGTCGCGTTTGGGTGTGACTGAAGCAGAATCTGCGACATCGTTGCGACCCGCTCGAACGCTTCCTCGGGATCGGCCTCTTGGGGGGCGACCGCCATCACTCCGAGCAGGTCGATCGTTTCGGTCGATGCGA
This sequence comes from Microbacteriaceae bacterium, assembly GCA_044237445.1. Lineage (GTDB taxonomy): Bacteria > Actinomycetota > Actinomycetes > Actinomycetales > Microbacteriaceae > MWH-TA3. The sequence continues at coordinate 4,574 of JBIIFF010000065.1, forward strand.
TTCGTTCGGCGAGTTGAAGCATCGCATTTGCATCGCCCACTCCCCCGCGACCCGGGTCATCGGTGAGGTTCAACTCGATAAACCCGCTCACGCGATGTTCCAACTTGGCGAGTGCGTCAACCACGCTGTCACGATCGAGGGAATGTAAGACGGACGCGTACTGCGCGATCGCCCGCGCCTTGTTCGACTGAATCTGACCAACGAAATGCCAGGTGAGGTCGAGTTCCGTCAATTCGGCAACTTTGGGAGCGGCGTCTTGATGCCGACTCTCACCGAAGTGCCGAGCGCCTTCGGTGAACAACTCGCTCACCATCGCCGCAGGATGGAACTTCGTGACCACCACGAGAGTGACGTCGTCCGCAGACCGCCCGGCGCGTGCGCATTCCGCAGACAACTCTGCTGTGATCGAGCGCCACCGTTCGGCGACTTCGGTCACGACGGCTACTGCAGAAACTTCGGGAGATCGAAATCAGTCGACCCGTCAAATTGGTCGGTCAATGTCGGGATCTCGGTCGTCTGGTTCACGTTCGCGAACTGACTGCGCTCGAGTTCCTCGTCCAGCGTCTGGAACGAGTCCACAGAGCCAGTCCGGTCGACCCGCACGGTGTCGCGCTCATCGAATCCCGCCGCAATCACCGTGACACGGACTTCATCGCCCAGAGTGTCGTCGATTGACATTCCCCAGATGTAGTTGGCTTCGGGGTGAATGACATCAGTGATGAGGGAAGCCGCTTCGCTTACTTCGACCATTGACAGGTTGGAGCCACCCTGGAATGACAGCAACACACCGTGCGCACCGTTTATCGTTTGATCGAGCATCGGCGACGCGATGGCCATCTCGGTCGCTTTGATCGCGCGTTCAGCACCGCGCGCACTCCCGACGCCCATCAGTGACGTTCCCGCGTTCAGCAGAACGCTGCGAACATCGGCGAAGTCGAGGTTGATAAGCCCTGGGTTGGTAATAAGGTTGGTGATTCCCTGCACGCCCGAGAGCAGAACTTCGTCCGCAATGGCGAACGCTTCCGTAACGGAGACACTGGGATCGGCCAATTGCAATAGTCGTTCGTTCGGAACGACGATTAAAGTATCAACTTCAGTGCGCAGCCTTTCGACACCGGCCTCCGCTTGCTCACGCCGGCGACGAGCTTCGAACCCGAAGGGAGTGGTCACCACTCCGATGGTAAGTGCGCCAATTGATTTGGCGATTCGAGCGATGACCGGGGCTCCGCCCGTACCGGTACCGCCTCCTTCGCCTGCCGTGATGAACACCAGGTCGGCACCCGTGAGGCTCTCTTCGATTTCGGTGGCGTGGTCCTCGGCGGCACGGCGACCAATTTCGGGATCGGCGCCCGCGCCCAGCCCGCGAGTGAGTTCACGCCCAACGTCGAGCTTCACGTCCGCGTCGCTGTTGAGAAGCGCTTGCGCGTCGGTGTTGACCGCGATGAACTCGACACCTTTGACACCACCGTCGATCATCCGGTTAACCGCGTTGACGCCGCCGCCACCCACGCCGACAACTTTAATGACGGCAAGGAAATTGTTGCTTGCGGATGCCATGGCTTCCTCCAACGTTCAGGCTCGACTTGAAGTCGAGACTTTTCCGACCCCTGCGGGCACCCACACGGTAGTCACGGTTCTACGCAAGACCCCGCAACATCGTCGGCGTGTCGCATTTCAGGAAATGGGTTGAAGAACGATGTTGTCGGGGGCCGAAACGTCAATTTCGTAGCGTCCGAATCGCTTGTTCGCCACCTCCAACGCCCTCTCCATGACCGACAACTTCACGAGCGAATCATCCGGCGACCCCCAAACGATCTGGTGACCGATGCCACGAAGTTCGAAACGCACGCTGTCCCGCGTGGTTGCCGAGATGACCGCGATACTTTCACGCACCGACGCGGGAAAGGACGCGAGTGTCCCAGCGATTGTCGAAAAGCTGCGGTCGGTCGTGGTCGAGACGTTTATCACGGGTAATCGTGTTGGCTTGATGTCCTGCGTATCAATAACAACACCCGCAGCGTCGACGACCGTCCAACCACCGTCCGCCATCAGTGCACCGATGGCCTGTCGTTCCACAACGCGGATCACGAGGGTGCTTGGTGGTTGGAGTTCCGTCGCGAACGATTGAATCCGCGGAACCGTGCTCAGGCGGTCCCTGATGGCGTCGAAGTTTATCGCCGCGAGCGGCTGCCCAATCTGGTCCGCTGCGGCTCCGACGATGACGTCTTCGGGAACAGCGTCCCGACCCTTCACCACGATCGTCGTGAGCGTCAGGAGGGGTGACATCACAATCCCAGTCACGAGCAACGCGACGCCCAACAGAGTACCGATGCTGATCACTACAACGGACCGTCGGCGGCGTTTCCGCGCGGTGAAGCGACGTGCATCGTCGTCGAGTCGCTGAAACGACGGCGACACCCTCGTGTTCTTTTCGACACCGATAGCGCCCGAAATTGGCGATTGCCGCCGAGGCAACGGTTGCTCGGGAAAATCCGGTCTCTTCACCCCGACTCCAACTCCGAGAGCACGGTTGGAATAATCCGATAGACATCACCACACGACAGGGTCATAATGATGTCGCCCTCCCGCGCGTTTTTCGCTGCGACGTGCGCTGCCTGTGACCAATCAGGGCAGAACCGCACCCGTTCGGCGTCAGTGAATGCAGCGGACACCAGCGCGCCCGTCACACCCTCAATCGGGTCCTCGCGCGCGCCGAAAACGTCAAGGACTACGGTGAAGTCCGCACCACGTTCATATTCGCGTGCAAAATCTGCGGCCATGTCCCGAGTGCGGGAAAACAGATGTGGTTGATGGATGGCGATGACTCGACCGGCACCGGCAACGCTTCGCGCCGTGTCTAACGCCGCTCGGACTTCTCGCGGATGGTGGGCGTAATCGTCATAGACCCGAACGCCTCGGACCGTTCCGTGGAGTTCAAATCGCCGACCGGTTCCCCGAAACTGCCCGAGTGCCGAACACGCCTGCGCGAAGGGCACTCCAAGCGACACGAGAACCGCAACCGCACCGGCGGCGTTGACCGCGTTGTGCGAACCCGGAACGGCAAGCCGAAGCTCACCGACGTTCCCCGCGTGTAAAACTCGCGCCGATACTCCGTCCACCGTGGACTGAATGTCCGCCACCTGAAAATCCACGCCATCCGATTGGCCAAACGTGACGACCGGACGGGTGAACCGATCCATGAGTCGCACTATCGTGGGGTCGTCACCGGAAACCACCACGCTCTCGCTGCAGCCATTGGCAAAGACAACAAACGCGTCCTCGAATGCGGATTCAGAACCGTAATGGTCACGGTGATCCGAATCGACATTCGTGATGAGCCCGATTGCCGTCGGATACATTACGAACGAGCCGTCCGATTCATCCGCTTCGATGACAAACTCCAAACCGGCACCGGACGC
>JBIIFF010000103.1:0-3667 GCA_044237445.1 Microbacteriaceae bacterium
GTTCGCGTTACGAACCTGTCGATGTGCGACACCGAGTGCGTCGAGCACGTTCTCGTGCTCGCGCACGTCGCCCTGAAGGGCGAGAACGCCGATAAGGGCCGTTTTACCAGCCACGCTCAGACAAGCGGTGCGGGGCGGGAAGGTCGGCAACGTTGATACCGACCATCGCCTCACCGAGTCCGCGTGACACCTCGGCGATGACACTCGGATCGTTGAAAGCGGTCGTCGCCTTCACGATTGCCTTCGCCCGCTCGATTGGATTCCCGGACTTGAACACACCCGAGCCAACGAACACTCCGTCGGCACCCAACTGCATCATCATCGCGGCATCAGCCGGCGTTGCGACGCCACCCGCAACAAACAACACGACGGGAAGTTTCTTCTCGCGGGCAACCTGCTGGACCAATTGGTAGGGGGCTTGCAATTCCTTTGCAGCCACGTACAACTCGTCGTCCGACTTTGCCGCGAGGGCCGCGATCTCACCCTTGATTGTGCGGATGTGTTTGGTCGCTTCGGACACGTCACCGGTTCCGGCCTCGCCCTTGGAGCGAATCATGGATGCACCCTCGGTAATGCGACGGAGAGCTTCTCCCAGATTGGTCGCTCCACACACGAACGGGATGGTGAATGGCCATTTGTCAATGTGGTTGACGTAATCGGCCGGGGACAACACCTCGGATTCGTCGATGTAATCGACTCCCAGTGACTGGAGCACCTGGGCCTCGACAAAGTGTCCGATGCGCGCTTTCGCCATAACGGGAATAGACACCGTGGCCATGATCTGGTCAATCAAATCGGGGTCGCTCATGCGGGCGACACCACCCTGAGAGCGGATATCGGCGGGGACCCGTTCGAGGGCCATGACCGCGACGGCGCCCGCGTCTTCAGCGATTCGCGCCTGTTCGGCGTTGACGACATCCATGATGACGCCACCCTTGAGCATTTCTGCAAGCCCGCTCTTCACGAGGGGAGTTCCGACCGTCTTTTCGGCCATACATATCACTCCTTGTAGTCGCCCACGCGGGCGTGAACCCAGTTTAGGACTCGTTCGGCCAGTGCTGCGCCAAACGTTCCCGCATCTCGCCGAGAAGCACCGGCATTGCCTTCGTCTTGGCAATGATGGGGAAGAAATTGGAGTCGTTACTCCAGCGGGGAACGATGTGTTGGTGAAGGTGATCCTGAATTCCGGCACCCGCAACCTCGCCCTGGTTCATGCCGATGTTGAACCCCGAACAACCCGTTGCATCCGTAAGGACCCGCATCGCGACCTGAGTGAGCGAACCGATCTCGGCGACTTCGTCAAGGCTGGCGGCGTCATAGGTCGACACGTGGCGATAGGGACAGACCATGAGATGTCCCGAGTTGTAGGGGTACAGATTCAAAATCACGAATGCGAGTGTGCCGCGATGAACAATCAGCGCATCGTCATCGGTGCGTTCCGGTGACACACAAAACGGACAGCCGGACTGACCATCAGCTTTGTCGAGATACACCATGCGGTGTGGTGTCCACAAACGCTGCAAACCGTCGGGGTCCCCCGCGAACTGGGATGCCGACTCGTTCGTCACGTCACGCCTCGACCGAACGGGAAGCGATCGCCCCAACAATTCGTGCGATGGCGTCGTCCACCGGGATACCGTTTTCTTGGTCGCCGTTTCGGAAGCGGAAACTCACCGCGTTGTTTGCGCGGTCCTCCTCGCCGGCGATGACGATATACGGCACTTTCTGAAGCGTGTGATTGCGAATCTTCTTCTGCATTCGATCGTCCGACGCGTCAAGTTCGGCTCTAATGCCGGCGGATTTCATGCGGTTTACGACGTCGCCTAAATAGTCGGCGAACTCGTCCGCCACGGGCACCGCGACCACCTGAACCGGCGCGAGCCAGACGGGGAACGCGCCCGCATAATGTTCGAGCAGGACACCGAAGAACCGCTCCACCGATCCGAAGAGTGCGCGGTGAATCATGACCGGGCGCTGGCGGGAACCATCACTCGCGGTGTACTCGAGCCCGAAACGCTCGGGGAGATTGAAATCAAGTTGAATCGTGGACATCTGCCAGGTACGACCGATCGCGTCACGGGCCTGCACCGAAATCTTGGGACCATAGAACGCCGCGCCACCCGGGTCAGGAACGAGAGCGAGACCTGAATCGGTTGCGACCTTCTGCAGCGTCGCCGTCGCGGACTCCCACAGTTCGTCGGCCCCGACAAACTTGTCGCTATCGGGGTCGCGGGTTGACAGCTCGAGATAGAAATCATTCAGTCCGTAATCGCGCAACAAACTGAGCACAAAGTCGAGAACATTGGTGAGTTCGGACTCCATTTCAGCCGGAGTCGTGAAGATGTGCGCATCGTCCTGGGTCATCCCCCGAACGCGGGTGAGCCCGTGAACCACTCCCGATTTCTCGTAACGGTAGACACCCCCGAACTCGAACAAGCGCATCGGCAGGTCACGATAGGAACGACCCTGCGACCGGTAGATCAGGATGTGGAACGGACAGTTCATCGGCTTGAGGTAGTAGTCGACCCCGGCACGGGTTATCTCGCCCGCGTCGTTACGAACTTCATCGAGATGCATCGGCGGGAACATTCCGTCCTTGTACCACGCCAAATGCCCGCTCGTCTCAAACAGGTTTTGTTTGGTGATGTGCGGCGAATAGACGAACTCGTACCCGCCCTCCTCGTGCCGCTTGCGCGAGTAGTCCTCCATAGTCCGACGAATGATTCCGCCCTTCGGGTGGAACACCGGCAAACCCGAACCAATCTCTTCGGGGAATGAAAACAAGTCCAGTTCTGCACCGAGTCGACGATGGTCTCGTTTCTGGGCCTCTTCCAGGCGCTCGAGATAATCGCGCAGTTCCTGCTTCGAAGACCACCCCGTCCCATAAATCCTCTGCAACGACGGATTCTTTTCCGACCCACGCCAATACGCCGAGGCGACCCGCATGAGTTTGTAGCCTTGGCCGATCATCCGCGTGTTGGGCAGGTGTGGACCTCGACACAGGTCTTTCCACACGGTCTCGCCTGTTTTCGGATCGACATTGTCATAGATGGTGAGCTCGGCACCGCCGATCTCAACGTTCTCGTTGTCGTCGCCCGTGTTCCCACCCTTGAGTCCGATGAGTTCGAGTTTGTAGGGCTCGTGGGCAAGTTCGGCGCGCGCCTCGTCGTCCGTCACGACGCGGCGCATGAACCGTTGACCCGCCTGAACGATGCGGTTCATTTCTTTTTCCAGAGCGACGAGGTCCTCCGGTGTGAACGGGTTGGCCACATCGAAGTCGTAATAAAAACCATCCGTCACGGGCGGACCGATGCCGAGTTTCGCCTCGGGGTTCACGCGCTGGACTGCTTGGGCGAGGACGTGGGCAGTCGAGTGACGCAGAATGTCGAGCCCGTCGGGCGAGGACATCGCGACACCCTCGACCACGTCACCGGGCTGAGCACGGAATGCTAAATCCCGCAGTTCGCCGTTCACACGCATAGCGACAATCGTCTTGTCGGCGAAGAGACCGAAGCCGTCCGACGGTTCCGAGAGCGTTATCGAATCGGACATCGACAACCCTCCGTACTTAATCAACGTGAGTGGGCGATACCGGGATCGAACCGATGACCTCTTCCGTGTCAGGGAAGCGCGCTACCGCTGCGCCAATCGCCCATTGCGTATGAAA
>JBIIFF010000095.1:0-3949 GCA_044237445.1 Microbacteriaceae bacterium
ACGGCTTTGCAGGCCGCTGCCTCGCCTCTCGGCCACGCCACCGTGAGGGCTTTCTCGACCCGGAGGTTTTCCTCGAGCGGATGACGAGATTCGAACTCGCGACCCTAACCTTGGCAAGGTTATGCGCTACCACTGCGCCACATCCGCACGTCACCTTTCGGCAACGTCATGACTCTATCGAATCTGCCAACCGAAACCAAACCAGTCGGGGTGCGTGTTCCGAAGCGCCGTGATTGTGTCAGAATGGGCGGGCGGGCGATTGGCGCAGTTGGTAGCGCGCTTCCTTCACACGGAAGAGGTCATCGGTTCGAGTCCGGTATCGCCCACCCCGTACCTGCTGGCTCGTTTACGTGGCGTCCAGCGCGTATCCACAACGTCAACAATCCGCGCGGGAGTGTCAGACCGTTACAGAGCGCGATGGGTGAGTGCGACGAGGCGTGACTGCGATCGAAGATACTTCTTGCGATACCCGCCGTCGAGCATGTCCGCAGGAAAAACTTCGTCGAGCGGTGTTCCGGTGGCGCGAATAGGAATATCCGCGTCGTAGAGCCGGTCAACCAACGCCACAAATCGAAGAGCATCGTTTTGATTGGTGAACGGCTCCACGTCACGCCAGACAATCGCGTCAACACCATCGATGAGGGGCACGTATTTGCTGGGGTGCAACGTCGCGATGTGGCGGATCACCGCGCCGAACGAATCCTCCGCGACCGTCAACTCGTCGGGAATACCGCGCAGGTCGGCGTCAACCGCGATGTCGGCTCGACCCTCGTTCTCGCGATGCCGATAGTCCACCCCGTCGATTCGCAGAATCACAAATCGGTCGGCCAGCGCACTGATCTCGCGAAGGAAATCGGCAGCGGCGAAGCGACCCTCGCCGAGTGCGTTCGGAGGAGTGTTGGACGTCGCCATCACCCGCGTTCCGCCTCCCATCAAGACGCCCAAGAGACGCGACATCATCATGGTGTCACCGGGATCATCCAATTCGAATTCGTCAATTGCCACGAAATCGGCACCGGTCAAAGCCTTGGTAGCCTCGGCGAATCCCAACGCGCCGACGAGAGCCGTGTATTCGATGAATGTTCCGAAATATTTTCGACCAGACGCGCGGTGCCATGTCGCCGCAAGCAGGTGGGTTTTGCCGACGCCGAAACCGCCGTCGAGATACAACCCTGCTTTGTTCGATGAGTTCTTTCGAAAAAGCATGCCGCCGCCGCCGAGCGCAAACGCCCTCGCAGCTTCACGCGATTCGGACTGAGAGGGAAACGCCGAATCCGGCACATACGAATCGAACGACGCCGCCTCGAACTGCGGGGGCGGGACCAAATGCTTCAACATCTGGGCCGTCGTTAGCGAGGGCGTTCGATCCGCGAGAGATATGCGCGACACAGTGGGGCCAGCCTCCACAACTTCACCACGCTCGGTGGAAAAGTATTTTCTATGAGAATCGATAACGACTACCCCGAGGTATTCGCGGTGGACTCCCAAAACTCTACCGACCTGATGACCTGGTGGGACACGTTGGGGGCCGAGTGGGTCCGAGTCAATCTCGTGACCGACGCGTTGGGGAACACGGTCGGTGAAACCGGCTCGAGCAGCGACCTCTCGGGTCCTGCTGACCGCGCCATATTGACGGCACTACGGGAGTTAGCTGATGTGGTCTTGATCGGTGGCGCGACGGTGAGAGCCGAACCGGATTCCGTTCCACGAAAGGGTGATGTCGTCATCGTCTCGAAGTCCGGCGACATTCCGCTCGATGCGATCAAGCGTGCCCGCGGCACCGTTACGGTGCTCCATGCACGTTCGGGGATGGCGCCGAGTGCGACGACGGGAGTCGTGTTGCCTCGATTCACCGGGTCAGCGATTATCGCTGCCGTCCGAAAGCTCGGGTATCGACGAATTGTGTGCGACGGGGGCCTCACCCTGATCCACACACTTCTCGACGCCGACGTCGTCGACGAGTGGTGCCAAACCCTGTCCCCCAAACTCGGCGTCAGCACGCCCGGCTTGACGGCTCCGGATGTCGGCGGTTCGCTATCGAATGTCGCACATGATGCCGACGGCTACCACTACACCCGTCGCCGACTGGGCGGCGCGCCTCAAAAGCGGTAGTCATCGCCGACCCTAGATTGAGAACGTGAGTAACCACTCGACACCCCCTTCGTATTTCGAGGACCTCACCGATTCATTGAACGGCATTGATTGGCCGACTGGCCTCGATGTCCACCCCATAGATGCGCCGAACGGTTTGTCCCCTCATGCGCTCGCATTCGCCGCCGATGTCACGGCCGGTCCGGGTAAACACGACCGTGGGACAGGCCGACTGATTTTTCTGGACGACCCGAGCGAGCCCGAAGGTTGGGGAGGTCGTACCCGCGCCATCATTTTCGCGCAATCGCCTATCGAACCACTGATGGGCGGCCACGACGAGCTCGCTGAGGTGGCGTGGTCATGGTTGCGGGACTCGCTCGATCACTGTGGGGCGTCGTACACCCATCCCGCCGCGACCGTCACGCGCGTCGTGTCGGTCGGGTTTGGTGAACTCGCGAACCAGGGAAAAGGGTCGCAGATTGAAGTTCGGGCATCGTGGTCACCCGCGACGGGAAATGTGCAACCCCACGCGGAGGCGTGGGCGCGTTTCGTGCTCCATGTCGCGGGATTTGAGGCGCAACCTGATGGTGTTGTCTCGTTGGGCCTTTGATGACGGAAGAGATTGACGCGAGAGAACTGGTTGTTCTGCCTCCGGCGACGTTGGCACGCCCCGCCCGTGTGGTGGATACCGACGACGGCCTCACGAATGTCATCACCGAACTGGCGGCGGGACACGGACCATTCGGCGTGGACGCCGAGAGGTCGAGCGGTTTTCGCTACTCGGCGCGCGCCTATCTGATTCAGGTGAGTCGACGAGGCGGAGGCACACACCTCATCGACCCGATTGCGTTCGACGATCTGTCAGCGCTGGGCGCACTGCTCGCCACGGATGAATGGATTCTTCACGCGGCCACCCAAGACCTCGCCTGCCTTGCGGAGGTGGGACTGACACCCACCGCCATCTTCGACACCGAGCTGGGTTCGCGCCTTGCGGGATTGCCCCGGGTCGGTCTAGGCACGGTGGTTTCCGAATTGTTGGGGTTACATCTCGCCAAGGAACACTCGGCCGCAGACTGGTCGACACGGCCGTTGCCCGACGAATGGTTGACATATGCCGCTCTGGACGTGGAGCTGCTGCCCGACTTGAGAGACGCGCTCGCGGAGCGCCTCATCGAAACCGGTAAATTGGCCATCGCCGAACAGGAATTCGCCCACCTGTCGAACTGGCAACCGGCCCCTCCCCGAGCCGATCCGTGGCGACGACTGTCCGGTCTTCAGACCCTGACAACCACGAGACAACTCGCTGTCGCCCGGGGATTGTGGGCCGCGAGGGACGAGTTCGCTCAGTCCATCGACATGGGACCGGGTCGTGTTATCCCCGACCGAGCAATCATTGCCGCGGCCGCGCAACTTCCCTCGTCACGTGCGGCATTGGCAGGAAACAAGACGTTCAGTGGGCGATATTCGCGCCGGGAACTGGCGCGGTGGTGGGACGCGATTGAACGTGCTCTCGCTACGGATGACCTTCCCCCGATGCGGGTTCGCGGGACGGGGCTTTCGACCCCGCGGAACTGGAAGGAACGGCAACCCGAGGCGTACGCGCGATTTGTGTGTGTGCGCGCAGCTTTGGCAGAAATCTCCGAGTCCGTGAATATTCCAGTGGAAAATCTGGCGCTGCCCGAAATGATTCGCCAGATCTGCTTTGAGCCGCCCGCAGATTTTTCACCACCGTCGATCGCGCACTGGTTGCGAGTCGCTGGTGCGCGTGACTGGCAAATAGAGTTGATTCATCGACAATTGAACGATTGCTTCGAGCGCGTCGCCGCAGACCCAACGCAGTTCCTCGCGGCGGCGGCGG
>JBIIFF010000066.1:0-7573 GCA_044237445.1 Microbacteriaceae bacterium
TAATCGTCCTTTGAGCCGAACAACGCCACGGTATACGCGGCGGAGAAAACGAAGCCAACGACCGCGTAGGCAATCCCAAACCAGGTGAGTGGCGCGGGCACGATTAAGGTGACAACTCCCAGTGCGAACGCGGAAACCAACATTACGCGACCAGAAAATCGGACTGCTTCGTCGCTGCCGCGACTGGACACGGAGAACATGTTGCCCCCGAGTGCAACCAGAGTGATTCCAATCATGCGCATTGCCCACTCAAGGTCCGGCGTTGTGTTGAGTCCGAGAAGTCCGTTGAACGAGCCTGGTGCTGTGATCAGCGCGATGGCACTCAGCCCAAACACGATTGATCCGGCTCTCAAAACAAGTCGAACACGACCGCTCTGGTAACGATTGACCGTCGTGACTTTGCTCATGATTCTCCCGTCGACTTTTCGGCTTCGAATCTACTAGGGCCGGGGATTACCGCGAGTCCCCCGCGTGCACAAGCCTTCAGCGCGTCCCTAGACGAGGCGGCGAACAGCGGCCGCGAAATTATCGACGTCGGCCTCGGCGGTGTCCCACGCGCACATCCAGCGAACCTCGCCGGTGGCGGGGTTCCAGTCGTAGAACCTGAACTCTTTGCGGAGTTCGTCGGCGACGCCGGGCGGAAGCGTCGTGAAGACTCCGTTTGCCTGGGTGGGCTGCGTGAAGTTGACGCCCGTCACTCCTTCAAGCGAGGAGCGCAAACGAGCGGCCATCGCGTTGGCGTGGGACGCCGAGCGCAACCACAGGTCGCCCTCGAGAAGGGCAATGAGTTGGGCCGACACGAAACGCATCTTCGACGCGAGCTGCATGTTCATCTTGCGCAGGTAGATCAAGCCGTTGACGGCTTCGGGGTTCAAGACCACGATCGCTTCGGCGCCCATCAAACCGTTCTTGGTTCCACCAAAACTCACGATGTCGACGCCGGCATCGCGGGTGAACGCGCTGAACGGAACGCCCAAAGCGGCCGCAGCGTTTGAGATCCGCGCGCCATCGAGGTGAACGGTCATGCCCAGTGAGTGTGCGTGGTCAGCGATGGCCTTGACCTCGGCCGGAGTGTAAATGGTTCCGAGCTCGCTGGATTGCGTGATGGTGACTGCGAGGGCCTGGGCGCGGTGCTCGTCGCCAAAGCCAAAAGCCTGCTCGTCGATAAGCGCGGGCGTCAGCTTGCCCTGGAATGCCGGCACGGTCAGCAACTTGAACCCGCCCACCGCTTCGGGAGCCGTCGACTCGTCGTTGTTCACGTGAGCGGTCGCGGCACAAATGACGCCACCCCAGCGGGGAATCATCGACTGGAGGCTCAGAACGTTTGCTCCCGTGCCGTTGAAGACCGGGAAAACTTCGATTCCGTCACCAAAGTGTCGCGCCATGATGACCCCGAGATGCTCGGAGTACTGGTCTTCGCCATACGCAACCTGGTGGCCGCCGTTCACGACCGCTAATGCATCGAGCACCTCGGGGTGGACCCCGGCGTAGTTATCCGATGCGAATCCGCGCCAAGCGGTGTCGTGCAGTTGTTCCATGCCCTAACCCTAGGCGCGGATGCCGACGGTCGACTCAATGACCGGCAACATTTTGCGCTGCAGAGCCTCGTAGAACATCGACAGCGGGAATTCGTCGTCCAGTAATTGGTCGGTCATTTCGCCCGGTGCGCCGGTGACGGGAAGCGCGTCGGCCCCCTTTGCCCAAACAGAGGCCGGGTGCGGCGTAAGAGTGCCGGCAACCAGTTCGTAAGCGGCGAGCCAGTGCGAGATCTTGGGTCGGTCGATGGAGCGCCAATACAAATCGTCGATCGCGTCTCCGAGGCTCACCACGACATCGGGCACGTCGTCCCAGTCGATTGAGAGCTTGTTGTTCGTCCAGTGCAGCACCTTGTGCTGGTGCATCCAGGCAAAGAGCATCTGCCCGGCAACAGCGTCATAATTGCGCACGCGCGAGCCCGTCATCGAGAAACGGAAGATGCGGTCAAAAATGACGGCATACTGAACGAGCCGAGCGTGCCGGCGCATCTCGGGGCTGGTTGCGCTGTCCCGGTCAATCTTCACGCTCTCGCGGAAGGCGGTGAGGTCGCAGCGCAATTCCTCAAGCCCATAGAGGAAGAACGGCATCCGCTGTTTGATCATGAATGGGTCGAACGGCAGATCGCCACTCATGTGGGTGCGGTCGTGGATGAGGTCCCACATGATGAAGGTCTCTTCGGTCAACGCTTGATTGTCGAGCAGTTCTTCGACCTCTGAGGGCAGGATGAGCCCGGTGATGTCTGCGGCGGCACGCGTCACCTTGCGGAACCGAGCGGCCTCGCGGTCCTGGAAGAGGGCGCCCCACGTGAACGAGGGAACCGAACTCATCGCGACGGACTCGGGAAACAACACGGCCGAGTTGGTGTCATAGCCGGCGGTGAAGTCCAGAAAGCGAAGTGGCACGAGCATCTTGTTCGAGTAGTCGCCGGCCTCGAGTTCGGCGATGAATTCGGGCCAAAGAACTTCGACCAGCACAGCTTCGACGAAACGATTCGTGCTGCCGTTTTGGGTGTACATCGGAAAAATCACGAGATGACGGATGCCGTGCACCCGCTGCGCTGCCGGCGCAAATTCGAGGATGGACGCGAGAAAATCGGGCTCACCGAAACCGCCATCGACCCAGCGACCGAAGTCGGCGATCGCGGCCGCCAAATAGCCGGCATCGTGCGGGAAGTGGGGGGCGAGCTGCTCAATCGAGGAGCAGATTGTGGCGACGTGCGCGGCCGCCGCGGTGTGGGCAGACGTCTGCGAGGCTGACTTGCTCGCGCCGTCCTCACCTGCGGTTTCCGGAATCGAACCGTTCTTGACCTGCAGACCCTGCAAAGCGGTAGCCGCAGCCTTAAGGGCAATCCACGCGGGCTCGGCAACGAGGTCGGCGCTGGGGACGTCGATGGTCGTGAGGGTGGGGTCAACAGGAGTCATGAACCAAGCGTACCCGCGATTCCGAGCAGATTTGCGTACTCTTTTGCATCAAAACTGCGTGTTTCGGGGCGAACTGCTGGAATGTATCCCCTACTCTCGCGAATCCAGCAGGCTATTCGTTTTCGTTCAAGCGGTTTGAAAAACTTGACAGACAGATCACTCAGCAACCCAACGCATGCGAAACTCGACGTCATCGCCGTGCCCGTGTCCGCCCCTCGGTCGCGGTCCTGTCACGCGGTATTCTTGACGAATGACGGCTCTTGATGCACGACGGTTGGTGATGGGTGTCACCGCCGGATTGCTGATTCTGTTCGGAGCATTGGCTCTTCGCCAGACAGCTCCCGAGGACGCGAACGCCGGTCTCAGCGATGCGACGCGCGACTTTTTTACTCTGTCCATCAGCGTTTTTCTCGAATCGCTGCCGTTTATTTTTCTCGGTGTCCTGCTATCGGTTCTGGTGCAAATCTGGCTACCCGCAACATTTTTCGATCGCTTGCTCCCTCGACGACCGGTATTTCGCCGCGCGGTCATGTCGCTTTTCGGTATTTTGCTGCCGGTATGCGAGTGCGGGAACGTTCCGCTCGCGCGAGGGTTGATAGTGCGCGGTTTCACCGTTTCGGAATCCATGACCTTTCTGTTGGCCGCCCCGATTTTGAACCCGGTAACAATCATCACGACCTATCAGGCGTTTGGCTGGGATCACGGAATTCTTGCCGGCCGAATCATCGGTGGATTCGTAATTGCCAACCTGGTCGGCTGGCTTTTCAGCAAGCATCCTCGGCAATCGGATTTGCTCACTCCTCGTTTCGAAGCGCACTGCCAGTCGCACCACAGCGATTCGGAGTCGGCCAGCAAACTGCGCCGCAGCGTGACCGGATTCGCCGAAGAAACCAGCGCGATGCTGCCCGCACTTGTCGTCGGTTCGGCGATTGCCGGCGCGATTCAGGTGGGGGTCTCGCGGGATATCTTGGTCGCGCTCGGGTCCAACCCCATCTGGTCGGTGCTCGCTCTGATGGGTCTCGCGTTCATCATTGCGATTTGTTCGAACGTCGATGCCTTCTTCATCCTGTCTTTTGGTTCCACGTTTATGCCCGGCAGCATCGTCGCTTTTCTCACCTTCGGCGCGATGGTCGATTTAAAGATGCTCGTCTTATTGCGCACGACTTTTTCAACCGCGACACTAATCCGACTCACTGCAATTGTCGGACTGTGCTGTTTGATTCTCGGGTTCGGGGTGAACCTCATTGCCTAGACGATTTCTCTCACACTGGCGTGGAATTCTGCTGAGCCTGATCGGTATCGTTGCCATCTTGTGGCTTGGCCTCACCGACCAACTCGGGCTTTACATTCATCCGCGATACTTCGTCTTCACGATAGCGATGTCCGTCGCGGCAACGGTGTTCGTGCTTCTCGCGTTCGCTTTTCTTCCGAACACGGCGAGTGAAGTGGTGAGACCCGAGCCGTCTTCGAAATCACCGCGGGGCGTCGGGGCCTGGACGTCCGCAAACATTCTGCTGCTCGCCGTGACGGCCGCAGCGTTGCTCGTTTTGCCGCCCGTTACTCTAACGAACGCGACGGTGGCGCAGCGCGACATCAACGGGTCGGCGTCCTCGCCCGCCGACAACGAGTCCGTCATCTTGGTGGGTGCCGACGACAGCGCACTCAGTGTCAAAGACTGGGCGGGGATTCTGCGCCAAGGAGCAGACGAAGTCTCGCTAGCGGGGAAAACTCCAACCCTGATTGGATTCGTGACCCCCGACCCCGATGATCCGACCAACGTGTTCTACGTCGCCCGTTTCGTCATCACCTGTTGCGCGGTTGACGCACAGCCGATCGGTGTCCCCGTTTACCTGCCCGGCTGGCAGGACCAGTACGACGTCGATGAATGGGTGAGCGTGACGGGCGGGTTCGTCTCGAACCCCAGCACCGAAAGTTTTCAGCCGATAGTACTTTCGCCGTCCGACATCAGCGTCACCGATCAGCCAGCGCGGCCCTATGTCTACTGACCCACTGCCCACGCGGGCTCGAACGGACCAGCACAGGGCTTTCCGCCGAATCAGCAGCGTCTTGGTTGTGTCACTAGCGGTCGTCGCCGGCGGATTGGGGCTCGCCAACGCGGGTCAATCCCCCCGCCTCAGCTCAACCGAGATTAACACGCAGGCTCTGACGACCCGCGCCGGGCAACGCGTCGTTCTCAATATCAATCAGCCACTGTCCGACAGCAGCCCGGTTTTGGTGAGCGTTTCTCCCGACGCGCTCACCGAGGTCGCCGTCGATGAAAATTCCGTCACAATTCGATTCCCCGAGATGCTCGACTACAACACCCAATACACGATCACCATCGAGGCAGAGAGTGCCGCGACGGGGATCGCGGGACGAATCGTCTACACATTCGTTACGGCGGATGTCGATGTGTACTCACTGCTTCGGGATACGCGGGAGGACAAGGCCGGACAGGACATGCCCGACAAGATTTTGAAAAACAAACTGTCGGGAAATACCGAGCAAGAGGTGGCCTTTGAAGCCCCGCGAATCCAGGGGTATGTCGTCCTTCGCGACCGGCTCGGCGTGATCACGCTTGACTCCAGCGACCAGCCCTCGTTAATAATCGCCTCACCATCCGACGGTATCGAAACCCCCGTCGACACAACGGGGGCCCGCGCAATCGACAAACTTCAGGCGGCCGATACCGGTGACCTCATCGGCTACATATTCGAAGATGTGTCCGGCGACGCTAATGGTCTGCGGAGCGTTTTGTTCCTCTACGACCTGACCTCGGACTCGGGTGTTCCCACTCCCGTGACGGGGTTTGATGGCAAACCTCTGCCCGTCATGGATTGGATGTTCGTCCCCGGAACGACCTCCGTCGTGGTTCAAGGCGCAGACCAACAGTTGTTCTTGATTGACCCTCTCGCAGGAGGGGATCTAACACCTCTCGGTTGGCACGACGAGATGCGAGGCTTCATCCCAGGCACAGTGAAGTTGGTGGTGGCGGACCCGCTGAGCGGCTCAATCATCGACCTCGCGGCGGGGACCACGACGATTCTTAAACTTCCCGAACCGCAGATTGATCCTGGCTTTTACCCCGGCTCGCTTGCCCTGCTAGCCGACGATCGCTATGTGCTGCTCAGCGTGACATACGCGACCGAGGAATCCGGTTCATCGCGGCTTGTGCGGACCGACCCGGATGGCAGCAGTGAAGTGTTTCGAACGAATTCCGTAGGTAGCCGAATCCGAAACTTTTGCGTTTCACCCAACGGTGAATTTCTCGCCGTCGAAGTGATCTCGGGAGAAGGGGTTCCCGATAACTATCCCAACGAACTCGGATACAGCGCAACATCGATCTATTTTGTTCGCCTCGACGACGCCACCTCGAACCGTGGAGTTAACGGTTTTCTCCCTAACTGGTGCCGATCCAGCAATTAGAACTGGACACCGTCACCATGCGGCTGACCCGACGTTGGCGACGGTCACGAAAAGTAGACTGGAGGTAACTGCAAGGAGATAGTTGTGACGTCAACCCCTGACTCGTCTGCTCAATCTGGTGTGACCGCGGAAATGCCGGGCTGGAAGCAACGCGTATCGATTTTCCTTGTAGGCCAAACGATTTCGACCTTCGGTTCCCTGCTGGTGCAATACGCGCTGTTGTGGCACCTGACACTGACGACAAAGTCCGGCGTGGTTCTCGCGTTAGCCGCAGTTTTTGGATTCCTCCCGCAAGCAATCGTGTCGATTTTCGCCGGCGTCTGGGCCGACCGGATGAACCGCAAAGTCATGATAATTCTGTCCGACTCCGCAATCGCGCTCGCAACTCTCGCTCTCGCATTCGTGATGCTGTCGGGTACCGACGATTTGTGGCTCATTTTTCTGGTGATGGCGGTTCGCTCGGTGGGCGCGGGTGTTCAGATGCCGGCCATTTCGGCACTCCTCCCGCAGATTGTCCCGACCGACAAGTTGTTGCGGGTGAACGGAATCAACAGCAGCGTCCAGTCGTCGCTGTTGATTTTCGCGCCGGTCGCTGCGGCGGGAATCTATGCCACGGTGTCGTTGTCCGCAATTTTGTTCATTGATGCCGTGACCGCTGTCATCGGGCTTTCGATGTTGGCGGCCGTTGCCGTTCCCACATTGAGTCGCGCGGCCGACAAGGAAAAACCTTCGTATTTCACTGACCTGCGCGACGGCTTCACATACATTTTTGGCAACAGTCTTGTTCGCTGGGTCATCACCATTTATTCGATCGTCTTTCTGTTCCTGGTCGCTCCGTCAAACCTTTTCCCGCTGATGTTGGTCAGAAGCTTCGATGCCGATGTGTGGTTGCTCACGATTTTCGAGTTGGCATTCGGACTGGGCATGGTCGCGGGCGGAGCGCTGATCGCAGTTTTCGCCTCGAAGGTGGACCGACTCGGCATGATTGTCGGAACGTCAATCTTCTTCGGAATTCTCAACGTCGGACTAGGTTTCACCACCAATTTGATTGTCTTTTACGCCGTGATTTTCCTGATGGGTCTCGCCGTTCCGGCGTTCTCGACTTCGGCGATGACTTTGTTGCAAGAAACCGTCGAACCCGAACGACAGGGGCGCGTGTTCGGTTTCCTCGGAATCATCATGGCGGTTGC
>JBIIFF010000009.1:0-27016 GCA_044237445.1 Microbacteriaceae bacterium
TCATCACCGTCGCAACAGGTGCCGTGGCGGACCCAATTACCGTAGGCCAAGGCCCGATTTCGGTGGCGATCAGCCCCAACGGCAAACAAGCATACGTCGCAAACCTCTTCGACGACACCGTGTCCGTCATCACCGTCGCAACAGGTGCCGTGGCTGACCCAATTACCGTTGGCAATGGCCCATACTCGGTGGCGTTCAGCCCCAACGGCAAAAAAGCATACGTCGCAAACCACGACGATGACACCGTGTCCGTAATCACAACACGTTGAGCCGACGGCAGTAACCGCATTTGTTCGCGAGAACTCTCGCAACTAGCCCGTCTTTACTTGGTACACCCCCCGGGACTTGAACCCGGAACCCACTGATTAAGAGTCAGTTGCTCTGCCAATTGAGCTAGAGGTGCGTTGCGCTTACGCGCAAGCCCCAACATTACCAAAGCCACCGCCCCCGACCAAACCGCGCCTAATGCGTGCCCAATTAGCGCAAACCTTAAACTGAGGACATGAGCACCCCGGGTTTCACCGCATCGCGGTTTGAACACATCCGCGAAACGTTTGACACAATTCTCACGGGCCAACCGGCAGGAGGCGCCGCGTTCGCAGTATTCGTGGAGGGCGAGTGTGTGGTCGATCTGCACGGCGGCGAATCCCGTCCGGGCATACCGTGGACACCCGAGACCCTGTCGGTCATGTTCTCGAACACCAAAGGGCTGGTATCGATTCTTGTCGCGACGCTCGTCGAGTCGGGCGCACTCAATCCCGATGCCCCGGTCATCGAGTATTGGCCGGAATTCGGAGCAATCAGCTCCACGTTGACGGTTCGAGGCGTGATGGAGCACCGCGCGGGGCTATCCGCGGTGCGCAGCGATATGACCCTCGACCAGGTGCTCGACCACGACAGCGTGATTCGCGAGCTACTCTCGCAGGAACCTCTGTGGGAACCCGGGACGGACTACGCCTATCACGCGATCACATTCGGGACGCTCGTTGACGAACTGGTTCGCCGTGTTGACGGCCGGAGCCTCAGCGCGATGCTGCAGGACGAACTCACCCGCCCACTCGGTGTCGAGGCGTGGATTGGATTGCCGCCCGAACACCACGACCGAGTGGCGGAATTTGTCGAGGTGGATTGGCCGGCGTCCACGCCACTTCTGCCCGGCTCACCGGAAGACCTTCAATCGCGCGCCATGTCGTTCGGGAACGCGTTTCCCGCTGGCGCGGGAATCCACCCCAACGTCGGTTACAACGACCCTCGGGTTTACCAGGGCATCCTGCCCGGCGCGAACGGCATCTCGACGGCGAGGGGGCTCGCGGCCATGTGGTCCTCGACCGTGACCTCCACTAATGGCGTGCGGGTGCTCTCCGACGAAACCGTCAACATGATGCGCGAACGTCGCGTCACCGGGCCGTCAGTGTGGGACGAGCCCGGACCGTGGCCCGAACGCGGCTTCGGCGTGATGCTCGAGTGCGAGGCGCGATCACCGCTTTTGAGTCCCGCCTCGTTCGGTCACGACGGTTTCGGTGGCCAGGCCGGTTTCGCTGACCCCACCCACCGCGCCAGTTTCGGGTTCGTCACGAACTACCTGATCGTCGGCAGTCAGGAACACACCCGTTGGAAAACGCTCATCGGCGAGGTTCGCGCCGTTCTCGAAAAAAGTTGACTGAAAAACGTACTAATCGTACAATTTATACATGAACTCCGTCACCTCCTCACACGCCCGCCAGAACTGGGCGGAAACGGTCGAAGCCGCCCGGAACGAACCTCTCATCATCACCGATCACGGTCGTCCGACCGTCGCCGTCATGGATGCCGCACTGGCCAAACTCGCGCTTCAGGTGCTCGAAGATTCGCGGGACATCGAGCGCGCGACAGCCGCACTCGAGGAATATCGTAAAGACGGCATCGCCCACTCGCTAGAGGATGTTGCCGCCGAATTTGGCATCACACTTGACTGAACGGTACGACGTCTCGTGGCAGCCGAAGGCCCTCAAGGCACTACGCCGAATCAACAATTCTGATCGCGTGCGGCTCATTCGCGCGAGCCAAGCCCTAGGCCACAACCCGTTCCCCGCGACTTCTCGTCGTGTAATGGGCCCCGATGACGTGTTTCGAATTCGCGTGGGCTCGTATCGGTTGCTGTATACAGTCGAGAACACAAAGTTGCTGATCCTCGTGTTGACGGTCGGACACCGGCGTGACGTTTACCACCTGAACCTGGACTAAGCAATCGCCGTGGTGCTCGCAATAAGGGCTGGTGTAATCTGTCGATATGACACTTAACGCTGGCGACAAAGCCCCCGCATTCACTCTTCCCGACGCGTCAGGAACTCACCGCTCGCTCGCGGACTTCGCGGGCCAGAACGTCATCGTCTACTTCTACCCGAAGGCGATGACCCCTGGCTGCACGACTCAGGCCTGTGACTTCCGCGACAACATGGCCGCCTTTACGAGCAAAGGATATGTCGTCATCGGCGTTTCCCCCGACTCGGGGAAAGACCTGCAGAGGTTCACGGACGAGGAAAGCCTTCCCTTCCTCTTGCTCGGTGACGAAAGCAAAGAGACCCTCAAGGCTTATGGCGCGTTCGGGACGAAAAACATGTATGGCAAAGAGGTCCAAGGCGTCATCCGCTCGACCTTCGTCATCGACGGCGACGGTGTCCTCACCCATGCGCTCTACAACGTCAAGGCCACCGGCCACGTCGACATGTTGCGCGAAAAGCTCGGGGTCTAAACGACCGCTGTGTTGAACAGCGAGCCGATGGCGAACGTCACGGCCAGCGCAGCCGAACCACCGATCACGATTCGTACAACCGATTTCCAGACCGAGCTTCCCCCGAGGTAAGCACCGGCGGTTCCGGTTGCCGCGAGAGCGACAATCGATGCGACGATGGTGAGCGGCAGTCGCCAATCAGGCGAGGCAAGGATGATGGTCAGGAACGGCAGCGCGGCTCCGGCCAGGAATGAGCCGGTCGACGATAATGCGGCGTGCCACGGGTTGACAATGTGCATCTCGAGGATGTTCAGTTCGGCTTCAAGGTGGGCGCGAATCGGATCGTGATCAGTCAACTCTTGGGCGACCTTTTTGGCCGTGATCGGGCTCAGGCCCTTGTGCTCGTAGATCGCCTGCAGTTCCGACAGTTCTTCAGCGGGGTGATCAACCAGTTCCCGCTTTTCTTTCGCGATGAGCGACAACTCGCTGTCCCGCTGGCTGCTGACCGAGACGTATTCGCCCAGTCCCATCGAAATCGAACCGGCGGCGAGGCCCGCAACGCCCGCAATGAGAATCGCGGTGGTGTCCGATGTGGCCGCGGCGATACCGACGAGCAGCGCGGCGATTGAGACAATTCCGTCGTTGGCTCCGAGCACCCCTGCCCGCAACCAGTTGAGTCGGGCGATGTGCGGTCCGCGATGGGGCTCAAACGGGCTCATGGAATATTCGGTCATAGCCTTTATCCAAGCCTTTCTCGGGACCAAAATCTAGAAAGGCGAACCTTACCTAGGACACGAGGCAGAATTGATCGGCCCCGGTTGCGGGTGCGCCGCGCCCACGAGTCATGCGTCGGGGTCCAGATGACGCGAGATGTCGCGGTTGAAAAGCATGAAAATAGTGACAACGGTAGCCGGCACAACCAATGCGAGCGCTAGTTCCCACCGCGGTTCGGCGCCCTGTGCCGACGCGATTCCAATTCCGATGAGCGTCATTTGCCAGACGATGATGGCGCTGCGCGTCGACGAAACCCCGCGCAGAAACCACACGATCGCGAACGACATCGCGGCCGCGGACGCGACAATCATGATGTCGAGGAAGATTGCTCCGGCCAGCGAATTCGAGGGCTCGGTGAACGTGTCGATGATGAAAACCACCGCGACTCCCCAGAGCCCGAGGGTTTGAAGTCCCAGAATCGCGGCGGTGACCATGACGGGAAATGTCGAGCGCGATTTCTTCACACCGTAATTCTCTCAAAAAACCCTTGACCAGAAGCCCTTTTCGTGAGAAAGTGTTAGAGGTTGATGTTCGCGCCCGATGATGCGTGCGGTTTATAACACTTCCATTCCCACCAATTCGCCGAAAACACGCGGCGTTCGCCGGCTCAAGTGCGTGCCGGCAATGACAAAGGAGACCCACATGGACTGGCGCGATAAATCCGCTTGCCTCACGGTCGACCCGGAACTGTTTTTCCCCGTCGGCAACACCGGCCCCGCACTTGACCAAATCGAAAAAGCAAAACAGGTTTGTGCACAGTGCCCGGTCATCGAAAACTGCCTCCAGTACGCCATGGACTCCAACCAGGACTCAGGCGTGTGGGGTGGACTGAGCGAAGACGAACGTCGCGCGCTCAAGCGCCGTGCCGCTCGCGCCCGTCGCGCGTCCTAGAGGCTGTCATTCGAATCGCCCCTCCGGGGGCGATTCGTCATTTAACTCCGGTCGCGGCGGCGACGTAACGCAACGGGATGTCGATCGACACCACGGTCCCACCGTTGGTGCCGTTCGCCCAGTCGATTTCGGCGGTCAGCTCGTTTTTCACGAGAGTCGTCACGATTTGAGTCCCCAGTCCTTGGCCGACAGTCGACAGATCGATGCCGCGCCCGTTATCCGTCACCGAGACTTTCAGTCGGTCCACCGAACGCTCGGCGCGGATGACAACCGCGCCTCCGTCCCTATCGGGTAACCCGTGTTCGACTGCGTTGGTGATCAGTTCGGTGAGAACAACGGCAAGAGGGGTCGCGAACTCACTCGGCAAAAATCCGAATTGTCCCTCGATAACTGGGCGAATCGTGGGGCCAACCGTGTTCGCGACTTCGGCCGCGAGCGGCGCTACTCGAGCGGCAACGTCATCGAAATCCACCGACTGAGCCAGCCCCGAGGCCAGAGCGTCGTGAACGACCGCAATCGCTTCAACACGGCGCATCGCTTGGGACAACGCGTCTTTCACGTCGGCGGTTTTCGTGCGCCGAGATTGAATACGTAACAGTGACGCCACGGTTTGCAGATTGTTCTTCACCCGATGGTGGATCTCGCGAATCGTCGCGTTTTTGCTCACCAACTCTCGTTCTTGACGACGCAAATCCGTGACATCACGCAACAGCAAAATCGCGCCGATTCGCTCGCCTTCCTGTCGCAACGGAATGCCGCGCACCACGGTCGTCATCTGTCCGACCCGGAAGTCGGCTTGCCACGGCACTCGCCCCCCGATGACCATGGGCAGCATCTCGTCCGCCGCGAGTTCCTGCGCGTTACCGAGGCGGGTCACCACCTCGACGAGGTTGGTTCCTTCCATCGGCGTCGAATACCCAAGCCGGTTGAAGACGGACAGTGCATTGGGGCTGGCGTAGGTCACCGTGCCCTCGCGATCAAGTTTGATGAGCCCGTCCGAGGCACGCGGCGCACCCAGTTTAGGAAGTTCGCGTTGGGACGGATCGGGGAAGGCGCCCTCGGCAATCATCGAATAGATCTGTTCCGCTGATTCGATGAACGATTTGGACTGTCGGTTTGTCGGATTCCCCGAGACGAGGGTGTGGCGAGTGAGCACCGCGATCGGGGCGGATCCGCCGCTGCGGCGAATCGGGATGGCGCGAACCTGTGTCGCGGTCTCGTCAAACCAGATAGGTTCCGTCGGTTCAACCATCACTCCCCGACGTTCGCACTCGTCGAACAGTTTTTCCCACGTGTCACTGATGCGCGTTCCGACGATGTCGCGATAGAAAACGGTACTCGCGGTGCTGGCACGAAACAGCGCGACCGCCATCCACGCTCCGTCCGATGTGCGGACCCACATCGCGATGTCGGCGAGGGACAGGTCGGCGACAATCTGTCCCTCGCGAACCAGATCCTGCAGCCACTCCACGTCGTCATCGGCCAACACCGCGTGCTCGGCGACGATTTCGGCAAGGGTGAGCATGTTGTCAAGATTACCGCCGCCAGCGTGACCGTCTCGGCGCAGGAACTGTGAGACCGACGGTGCGCGCAATTGCGCGCCACGGTCCTGGATTATGTCGCGCTCGAGTGAGCGCCTCGTCCACGCCGCGACGGGAATCAGCTGGAATCAATGCACTCACGCGATGTTCGGTGAACCGGTGAATTACACCCGTAGCGTCGCCTCCGTTACCCCGGGCGACGCGATTCAAGACAAGAGTGGGTGAATCGCACAGCCCCCTGATTTCGTCGAGCCCTCGAATGATCCGCGAAACACCCACCGCATCGGATGTGCCCACCGCGACGACCGCGTCGGCCTGTTGCAACAGAGCGCGGGTAGCCCCGTCGCGCTGAGGTGCGTCCTCAATCCACTCGTTGTCCTCGACGCCGAATCCCGCGTCCACGATGACGACGTCGAACAGCGTGGAAAGCAGGCCGATGACAGCGCGAGCCTTCGGTGGAGCGACCTCTGCCCAGCGCGACGCGCGGGGAAGCCCGGTCAAGACCGAGAACCGGACACCGTCCTGATTGACCTGAGCGCTGAGTCGTGCCACTTCGTCCGAGGTCAGCTCGCCGCGCCCGGCGAGGCGGCAGGCAGCGGCGAAACCCGGGGTGTCGTCCACCAGATTCAGCGCGATCGCGATTGATGAGCCGCGCGTGTCGAGGTCACACAGGACCACCGACAACCCAGACAGGGAACACACCGTGGCCAACGAGATCGCGGTGGTCGTGATTCCCGGTGAACCAACCGGTCCCCACACCGTGATTACCCGCGCAGCGCCAGCCGTCGACGACGGCTCGGACGGTACGTCGACCGGCGGTATCTGGTGGACGCTCCGCACCGCGGTCACTCCCGCCAACGCGTCCGCCCAGGCGTGCATGCCGTCCGATTCGGCAATTGCATAAATCCGTCTGATGGATTCTGGGCTCAACTTCAATACGTCCGCGGTCAAAAAGGCGACGCTGGCATCCGACACCAAAACGTCGATGGGGTCGCTCCTGACACGCGCAATCGCCTCGGACACCGAATCGACTCCCCATCGCACATCCGCCCATTGCCGAAGAACGTCCACATCGTCGAGCCGTGAAGACGGCCCCAAGATGCCGACTGTGGTCACGGCGTCTCCCCTTCGGTAGCGACCATCATGTCCGAAGAGCCGATTGCCGATAGCACCCGGTCAACGTCGAATGCCGTTACCAGTAGCGTCAGTGCGGTGCCCCCGCCGAGTCCGCTCTCGACCACCGCCAGGACGGTGGCGTTTCGCGCGACCGCGACGGGCGGGGATATCTCGTCCGCGTCAACCGCCCAGAGTTCGATCACCGAACCACGCGCGATTGTCGTGGGCGGGGTGATGCCGAGCGGAACCGAAACGCGAACTCGTGACTCGGGAATTGCTTCAAGCATGCGGGCCGAGATGAATTCGCCATCACCGATATCGACGCCCGCGACGCGACCGATCACATCTTCGGCGACGAGAACTGACCCCGGCGGTGTCGGACTGATGCGCCCTTCACGCAGGGATTCAGCGGTGATGATGGTTCCGGCGGGGAGAAACGCAGCCGCCATCACGATCCGATTGCCCGGAGCGGCGGACCGAACGACGAGAGTTACTCCGACGATGCTCGCGACGATGAGAACTAATCCGACAAGAGTTCGCGAGGTTCTGGTGAGGCGCTCCACGAGTGACCTGAAAAATGACATTGCACATCCTTTCTGGGACCATCGTGAAATGTTCTGGCGGTGACCCGTCAGAGTTATCCCCAACTGCGGGGAAGGCTCCGCCGACTGAGCAATCCGGTGGCAGGCTACGACCATGACCGATTGGCTGCTCTCCCTGCCCGATGTTGCCGAGTCTCTCGGGTGCTCACACGCCGACGTGGCGGCGTTGATTGCGCGTGGAGATCTCGATGTCGCCCCCGGCACAACCCATCGCGTGGCCCACTCGGAACTTCGTCGCTTTGTCGGGCACATGCAGAGCAGTGCTCTCGCGTTGGGGGTGTTCCCTCTGTCCATCCCATCCTTGACGGCGTCACAGCCGATTGGTGTCGGGGACGAGGATCAGACCACACGCTGACCACGGCAGAACCACTCGCCCGCGATGGGTGGTCATCGACAGAGCGTCCCTCCAGACACCCGTGATTCGACCGGCAACCCCACCGCGGTCGTGTACAACAACCACGTTCGTGGCTCGACGTTCGAGGTCGCGGAGCACCGCGCCGAACGGAACGAATTCAAACAGTTGGGGATCGGAACAGCGACAGCCGCACATTCCTTCCGCGGTGGCGCGTTGGATGGCGTCGAAGTGAACGATTGCGCGGTCGGGAGAACCGCACAACACCCCGTCAAGCCACATCATGCCGATCCGCCGAACGTGAATCAGTTGAGTCACGCTCGCGACGACGACACTCAGCGGGTGGTCATGCGCCACATCGAGAAGAGCGTCGCGCAGGTGGAACTGGGCTCGACGATTTCGTTCAACTTCGCGTTTTTCATCGAAATCAGCGTTCTGCACTTCCGAGTCCCACAGCGAATCCAATCCTAAAAAATTTTGATTTTCGGCCATGGGTCGAAGAATATGTACCAACACAAACATCCGCCGAGTTATCCACAGAATCGAGCAACCTGGCTCACGCTTTCGCAAACTGCGACAAGGTTGTCCCGTCGCGAGGCGCCGCCTCCGCGATGAATTCCTTCAATGGAAGCGAGGTCAATCATGACGTCAACTGTTTCGTCCTCCGACAAGCCGCGACAGAATCGTTCGCAGTCCGTCGAGTTTTTTGATTCCCAACCCACCCCACGATCGGAACTGCCCGATCCGACCGCAACAATCGAAAAACTGGCTCTGCTCGGTTGCGAGATTATTGCGGGAGTCCGATCCGTCGACCAGATCGGACGGTGGGTCACCGAGGATGTTTATCGAGTGCTCGCCGAACGGTCCGTTGCCGTCCGCCAAACGCGCTCGCGAACAGAACCTCGTCAACGTCCGCACATTTCGGTGGGACTCACCGTGGTTACCGAGCCCCGTGACGGAGTCGTCGAAGGCGTGAGCCTTGTTCGAATCGGACCGCGGACACGCGCGATGTGCATTCGGCTTGAAGGCCTCGACCATCGCTGGCGCGCCAGCGCTCTGGCGTTGCTCTAGTTGTCGAGCGGCTGCCCGAAAGCGCCCCTGGCTCCGCTGCCCTTGGCGGGAGGTTGAACCGGGCCCCGACGCGGACGCAAGCGTTCCGTCGGTGTCGGTTGATCGCCCAATTGGCCGCGAATGGTGATCTCCCCGTCCTCGTTGGGCGCGGAATAGGACATTTCGGACGTCGGAACCGCGACGGGGGCAATCCCGGGCGCTTGAACCTCGGTGACTCCGCCAGCGGGGATGACCTGAACATCGAGGTTGAAGATGAAGCCGACCGATTCTTCCCGAATCATGCCCATCATCGCCTGGAACATCGTGTAGCCCTCGCGCTGGTACTCGATGAGCGGATCGCGCTGGGCCATGGCCCGCAGGCCGATACCGTCCTTGAGGTAATCCATCTCGTAGAGGTGGTCGCGCCAACGGCGGTCAACGACCGAGAGCACCACGCGGCGTTCCAACTCGCGAATCGCGCTCTCGCCCAATGAGCCCTCGCGAATTCCGTATTGAACCATCGCGTCGGAAATCAGTTCACGAATCACGTCCGCTGCGGAAATCTTGGATCCGTATTCGGCGAGCACTTCGTGAATAGAAATGGTGACGGGAAAAATCTGACGCATCTCGACCCACAACTGTTCGAGATCCCAATCATCCGCATTACGAGCGCTGCCCGTGTTGAGGTTGACGGCTTCGGTAATCGACCGCTCGATGAACGACGTGACCTTGTCCTTGATTGATCCGCCATCGAGAATCTGGCGGCGGTCACCGTAGATGGCCTCGCGCTGGCGATTCAGGACATCGTCGTACTTCAGCACGTTCTTTCGAATTTCGGCATTACGCGCTTCCACTTGAGACTGGGCGGACTGAATCGCACGCGACACGAGCTTCGATTCGATTGCCATGTCGTCGTCCCCCGCCCGCTTCATGATTGCGGCGGCCGCTCCCGAGTTGAACAAGCGCATCAGATCATCTTCGAGCGACAGGTAGAAACGGCTTTCACCGGGGTCGCCCTGACGGCCCGATCGACCGCGCAATTGGTTGTCGATACGCCTCGATTCGTGGCGCTCTGTCCCGAGAACGTAGAGGCCTCCCGCCGCGACGACCTTCTGCGCCTCCACTTCGACGTCGGACTTCACGGCCGCGAAGACCTCGTCCCAACGGGCTTCAAATTCTTCCGGGTTGTCGTTGGGGTTCAGCCCGGACTGGTGAAGTTTTGTCACCGCGATAAATTCTGCGTTCCCGCCGAGCATGATGTCGGTTCCACGGCCTGCCATGTTCGTCGCGACCGTCACCGCACCGAACCGGCCGGCTTCGGCCACGATGGCGGCTTCCCGCGCGTGATTTTTGGCGTTGAGAACCTCGTGCTTGATTCCCCGCTTGGCGAGGAGTTTCGACAACATCTCGCTCTTCTCAACGGACACCGTGCCGACGAGGACGGGCTGGCCTTTGGCGTGCCGAACAGCAATATCCTCGACCACCTGGCGATACTTGGCGGCCTCCGATGCGTAAATCAGGTCCGATTGGTCGAGACGAACCATCGGCATGTTTGTCGGAATCGGAACAACTCCGAGTTTGTAGGTCGAACCGAACTCCGCCGCTTCCGTCTCGGCGGTACCCGTCATGCCCGACAATTTCTCGTACAAGCGGAAATAGTTCTGCAGGGTCACCGTGGCGAGCGTCTGATTTTCTGCCTTGACTTCGACGCCCTCTTTGGCCTCGATCGCCTGGTGAATTCCCTCGTTGTACCGGCGGCCAGACAGGATACGACCGGTGTGCTCGTCCACGATGGACACCTCGCCGTTCATGACCACGTAGTCCTTGTCGCGGCGGAATAATTCTTTCGCCTTGATCGAGTTGTTGAGGAACGAAATCAGGGGAGTGTTCGCCGATTCATACAGGTTGTCGATACCGAGGTGGTCTTCTACCTTGGTGATGCCCGCCTCGAGCACGCCGATGGTTCGCTTTTTCTCGTCGAATTCGTAATCGACATCGCGAACCAGTTTTTCCGCAATCTTCGCAAATTCGCCAAACCATCGATTGGCGCCGTCGGAGGCGGGACCGGAAATGATCAGTGGCGTTCGTGCCTCATCAATCAGGATGGAGTCGACCTCGTCCACGATGGCAAAGAAATGACCGCGCTGGACCATATCGGGCCGCTGCCATGCCATGTTGTCGCGCAGGTAGTCGAACCCAAACTCGTTGTTCGTGCCATAGGTGATATCCGAGTTGTATTGCTGGCGGCGAACCTCGGGGGACTGATTCGAGATGATGCATCCGACCGTCATGCCGAGCGCTCGGAAGATGCGACCCATCAATTCGGACTGGTACGACGCGAGGTAATCGTTGGTGGTGATGATGTGAACACCCCGCGACGGAATCGCGTTGAGGTATCCGGCCAGGGTGGCGACGAGAGTCTTTCCCTCGCCGGTTTTCATCTCAGCAATGTTCCCCAGGTGAAGCGCCGCACCGCCCATGATTTGAACGTCGTAGTGGCGAAAACCGAGGGTCCTTTTGGATGCTTCGCGCACCGCGGCGAAAGCTTCGGGAAGCAGGTCGTCGAGAGACTCGCCGCCGGAATATCGTTCGCGGAATTGGACCGTTTCGTCCCGCAATTCCTCGTTCGTCAGTTTCGAAAAATCATCTTCCAGGGAATTGACGACCTCGGCGTAACGCTTCAATTTTTTAAGAATTGCACCTTCACCCGCGCGTAGGACTTTGTCCAGAAGATTGGCCACTCGTCACTCCGTTTCATCGTGCAATACGGACTACACATCTCCGTATCGGCGTAGCCCCATTCTACGGTGAAACGATTTTGAGCATCACGATGGCGGCCGTCGCACTGCCCGCACGGGGGCGGGTGAGTAGCGGGCACTCGCAAGGACAACAACCCCGACCACACGCAGTCCACACTCGAAACACGCAGAGATTGCCGCGTCCACCGACGCACCGGTGGTCACCACGTCGTCGACGATCACAACACGTGTGCCCACCGCGGGGTGTCGGGTGGCAAGGTGCATCGCGCGAACACGTCGCTCGTCTCTGTGCCGGCCGCGTTGCGACCCCTCGTCGTCCATGACGAGGCAGTCAGCGATTGGCAGTCCCGTTGCGCGAGCCATGACGACCGAGAGTCCGTATCCTCGGGCGCGGAACCCGGACCGCGATGAGGGCATCGGAATGACCACCGCGTCTCCGAACGGGCGGACCGCCGCGCGAAGCGGAGCGCCGAGTCGCCGAATAATCGCGTGAGCACCGCGGTGTTTTGCGGCCAGAATCACCGATCGGAGTCCGCCACGATAGTCCCCCAGCGCGACTAACGGCACGCCCCACGCTGTCGCGGTGTTGCGGGGTTCGGCGGTCCACTGATGAACACAACGGTCACAGGACACCGTTCCCCACTCGCCACACCCGACGCATCGGGCGTCGAAGATACCGTCCATCAGATTCACGGTGTCAGCCTGTTCGGATGGCGACCTCCGAATGACGTCCGCGAACGCGGCGGTGGACAACTCGAACTAACGCTGGGTTGCCAACAACTCGGCAGGGGTCCCCGTCGATTGCCAACCAGTTCCGCGCGGTATCCAGAGTTGGCCGTTCTGAGCGATGACGACGAGCCCTGGTGCCCCTGAATTGCCCCCCGAAATTCGGACGGGGTTCTGGGGTTGACCGAGAAGTTTCGTCCCGCCACCAACCGTCGCCACTTCGGCATGGACCACGCCGTTGGACGTTGACAACACCGCCACATGGGTTGCGTCCGACCACGCCAAGTCCACAATTGAATCCGCAACGACAGACAGTTTTCGGAATCCGCTCACGCCGGTCGGGCGGTTGTCCGCGTCCACCGAAATCGCGCCGACAAAAACCGCACTTCGCCCACGGTCGTTTACGGCAATTGCGACTCGTGAATCCTCACGCGACACCTCCAGCCCGACCACCCGAGCGGAACGCGACCACGGGCCCGTGAATGTGATTTGGGGTCTGTCCGAAAAGACCGACACTCGGTGCGGGGTTGCCGGCGCTACCCACCACACCGATCGGCCGCCGCCGATTTGTGGGTCAACGCTGCTGGGTTGTAACGAAACCTGCTCGGTCCGCTCGCCGACCAGAAAAACTCCCTCGCGTGTTCCGACTGCGGCGGTGTCGGTGTTTGCGTCATAGGAGAGGGAGGTCGGGCTGAGCCCCACGATTTGGCGGTCGAGATTCTCGAGTGGCTCGACGTCGAGACCGTCCGAATAGCCGACCTCGTCGTCGTAAACAATGAGCGGCCGATCGTCCACTCGAGGATTTGATTCGACACCTGGAATCGCCGAAACGGCGAGCATGGTGCGATTGACGGACAATATCGACGCGGAAATCCCGCTCAATTGGCCCAAACTCACACCGAGCTGTGACAGCATGTCCCGCTGGTCCTCAATGGATGCTTGTTGGACCGTATCGGTGACGTCAACCTTCGCCCTTCCGTCTTCAACTTCAACCGGAGCGACGACGAGTTCCGAGCCGGGCGGGAAAGCGGTCGATGCGTTGGGGAGATATTCCGATGGTCCGGCAATCGTGGCCCGAGCTACCGCGGTGACAGGATCGCCTAGTCGCGCGAAAATGCGAACGTCCGGTATGAATGCGGTTCGGTCGTGATTGTAGAAATACACCGTGTACTCGTCATACGCCGAGGCAAACGCGACCTCGGTCAACACCGTGAGGTCGGGAACCACGTTGAGGCGCCATTCCCCGTCGACACGGGTGAAACCGAACTCCCACGTCGACACGGAATTGGTCGGGGCGATCTGGTAAACACCCCTCTCATCGACACGAGCTGATACGTCGGCGGAAAATGAGAGCGTTGTTTCGGTCAACGTTTCGAACGATGCATACGCGCGCCGAATGACCGTTTCACGCATCGGATTCCAATTCACCGCGGCGGTATCGGATAAAAAGCTGCGGGCGATTCGGTAGTTACTCTGCGGCGATGCGCCCGCCGCGATGAACCCGTCCAGAATTTCGCGCTGGCTTGCACCCGCCGACGGTCCAGCCGGCAGATAATCGACCTCGGCGAGAGTCTCGACTCCGATGGGCCCACCCACCAGAACCGGGCCGCTCACGGGCAGACCCGCACACCCCACCAGTGACAAGACGGCCAAGACCAGCCCGAATCTACGCATCATCGACTCCCGTGACCGGCGGTAATCCGAGTGGGGAAATCGGCTCGAGCGTGCCGTCGCGAGGGAGAGTCACGCGAAAACATGCGCCATCGCCTGGTTCTGCCCACACGTCGATCACGCCACCGTGAAGCGTTGCATAGCCCAGCGCAATCGCCATCCCCAGCCCCGTTCCGCCCGATTGGCGTTGTCGGGATGGGTCGGCACGCCAAAACCGGTCGAAGACGCGAGCGGTTTCCGTGGGCGACATCCCCACCCCGTAATCTCGAACCGCGATGGCGACCGCCGCCGACGTCGAGTCGACCCAGACCTCGATGGGTTTACCCTCACCGTGGTCGATGGCGTTCGTCAAGAAATTGAGAACGATTAGACGAATGCGCCGCGCATCCAACGGCGTCGGTGAATGCCCCCCTGGAGCGTGGAGAGTGATGGTCGATCCTCGCTCCGTGGCCAAGGACGCCACCTGATCGATGCAGGACTGAGCGATTGTCACCGGCGCAACGGGCTCGAGTTCGAGTTGTGCTTCGCCCGCGTCATATCGGGACAGTTCCAACAGCTCGGCCAGTAGTTCTTCGAACGTCGCAATTTGACGGTTGAGCAGTTCCGCGGCCCTTGCGGAATCCTTATCGAAGGTTTCGCGTCGAGCAAACAGCATGTTCCCCGCCATCTTGATGGTCGTGAGTGGGGTCCGCAATTCGTGCGACACATCTGACACGAATTGTTGCTGCAACGTTGACAGCGTGGCGAGGCGGTTGATCTGTGCTGAAATCGACTCGGCCATGCGGTTGAACGACAGCGCGAGTTTCGCCGACACGTCACCCCCCTCTACCGGGATCCGCTCCTCGAGGTTGCCGTCGGCAAATCGCTCGGCCGTTGCGGCGGTCGTCATGATTGGTTCGATGGAGCGCGTCGTGACCAACCACACGATGAGCCCGGTGATCGCGACGAAAAACAGACCTCCCGCGAACAGCGTGCTCTGAACGAACGAGAGATTGACTTCGACGTCAGCGAGGTTGTAAACCAGCACAAGGTCGTACCGCCCCGCCGTCGGTACATCAATGTTCGCGCCGGTGACAATCCCCGGAGTCCCCGCCGGAAGTTCGACAGATTGGTAGTGCACGTTGCCGCGGTCTGCGTGGACTGCGTCTCTCAGGCCATCGCTCACCACAGCGATGGGGAAACCGACGGACGACGTGCTCGTCATCAATTGGTCGGTTGTTTGCCCCGGGGCGCGAAGAATCGCAAAACCGACCAGACCGGGCGAGTTGGTGGTGGCGCGAATCGTGGCTTGAACGGCCCCGTTGGCGCTTTCGACGTCGATCGACCCCTGAGCATCAATCGCATCATCCAATTGCGCTTGCACGGTTCCCGAGACGGCTTGGGTTTCGGAGACGACTTCGAGGCGCCGCGTTTCAAAAAGGTTTTGTTCGATGGTGAATGACAACAACCACCCGATGAGAATCACCGCCACGAGGGAAAAGCCCACGGAGACGGCGACCATGCGTAGGCGAAGGGATTCCCCCCACGCGGTTCTCACACGGCGAATGATTCGCAGCACAAATTTCATGCGGACTGGGTTTCACCCGCGCGATAGCCGACGCCTCGGACCGTGAGAACGATTTTGGGTTCGTCGACATTGAGTTCGATTTTGGAACGAAGCCGTTGAACGTGGACGTTCACCAACCGTGTGTCCGCTTTGTATTGGTAACCCCAGACCTTTTCCAGCAACATTTCGCGAGAGAAGACCTCGGATGGGCGTGAAGCGAGGGTGTGCAACAGTTCGAATTCGAGTGGAGTGAGCGAGATCGGCTGGCCACCTCTGGTCACCGTGTGTCCGCGCAGATCGATGACGATGTCGCCGACCGCGAGCGAACTTGACGACGTCGGCAACGGACGCCTCATGCAGGCTCGAATCCGGGCGCTCAAAATCTTTTCGTTGAAAGGTTTCTCGACGTAGTCGTCCGCGCCCGCTTCGAGCCCGTGGACGATGTCCTGAGTGTCTGTTCGGGCGGTAACCATGATGATGGGTGTGCCGGAATACTCGCGAATCGAGCGACACACCGCGATGCCGTCCATCCCCGGCAGATTAAGGTCGAGCAAAACCAGATGCGGTTGGTACTCGTCGAAGACAGCCAGCGCGTCAGTCCCGTTAAGCGCGACGCGAGTGTCGTAGCCTTCGGCGCGGAGAAAGATCCCGAGAACTTCACCGATGCTGGGGTCGTCATCGACGATCAAGATGCGTGCGTGCACCAGGCCCCCTCCCTTTGCGCTGTAACTATTGTGCTAACTCTGACGGATGATTGCGAGTGCCTCGTCACGAACGGACTCCATCACGTCCCGTGATCCGCCTTCAACGTTTAGTCGTAGCAGCGGTTCGGTGTTGGAGGGGCGCACGTTGAACCACCAAAACTCTCTGGCCTCGTCGGGGTGCGGTGGGAGGGAATCAGCGCCTTCGATATCCCCGCTCACCGTGAGACCGTCGAGGGTGTCAAAGTTTCCGCGCCCGGCGAATGCCGCGCGCAAGCGTTCGATGGCGGCCGGCACGTCCGTCACGGTCGAGTTGATTTCTCCGCTTTGGGCATAGGGCGAAAAACGTGCTGAGATCGAAGACAGTGGACCGTCGTGAGAGCCGAATTCCGCGAGAACGTGCATCGCGGCGAGCATTCCGTTGTCAGCTCCCCAGAATTCGCGGAAGTAGTAGTGCGCGGAATGTTCGCCACCGAAGACCGCTCCGGTTTCCCGCATCACGTCTTTGATGAGTGAGTGCCCGACGTTCGTTCTAACCGCGTGAGCACCGGCACCTCGGATTACCTCGGGGACGATGAGCGATGTGATGAGGTTGTGCAAGACCGTGGGTGTTTCTTCGCCGAGTTGTCGAACGCGGGCGATTTCGCGCAATGCAACAATCGCCGCGACGGCACTCGGAGACACCGGATCACCGTTTTCATCGACCACAAAACAACGGTCGGCATCGCCGTCGAATGCGAGTCCGATGTCCGCACGGCGCTCCACCACTGCGCGTTGAAGATCGACAAGGTTGGCGGGTTCGAGCGGGTTCGCCTCGTGATTGGGGAACGTCCCGTCCAACTCGAAATACAGCGGAATGATCTCGAGTGGTAGTTCGGGAAGCCCCGCAGACGTGCCGAGAACGGCGGGCACGGTCAACCCGCCCATACCGTTTCCCGCGTCAACAACGACGCGGAGTGGGCGAATCGTGGACAGGTCCACCAACGTTCGCAGATAACTGGCGTAGTCGATGAGGACATCGGTCGTCGTCGCTACCCCGGGGTTGTCGACCACGGGGATTCCTGATTCCAAGTACTCCGTGGCCCGATCGCGAATGGCCGCCAGCCCCGTATCCAGACTGATGCCCTGAGCGCCCGCCCGAGAAAACTTGATGCCGTTGTAGGAGGCCGGGTTGTGGGACGCCGTGAACATCGCGGCGGGGGCACTCCACGAGCCCGATGCAAAGTACGACTCGTCGGTCGAACACAAACCGATATTGGTCACATTGGCGCCGCGATTGGTCGCGCCGCGGGTGAATGCGGCAACGAAACCGGGCGACGACTCGCGCATGTCATGACCCACGACCACGGTGTGCCCGGCAACGCCAAGTTCGTCGACGAAACCCGCCGCGAGGGCTTCGACCACGTCATCGGTCAACTCGGTTCCAACCAGTCCACGGACGTCATACGTCTTGACAAATTGGGTCAAATCGGCGGCCATGCTCACCCTTCCATCGGTCTGCTTACGATACCGCACGAGGTTTCGTCTCGACGAGGCAGCCTGGAGCCCCACAGGTTTCCGTCCGTCGGTTTAGGCTGGTGCCATGGACGCTGTTCGCCGAACGAGAAGCCGCCATGGCCGGTCGCCGCGATCCGACGTTCGGGGAATCGCCGCAGTCGGCGCAGGCGGACGTAACATCGCCTTCGCGGACATCGCCAAGGACGTGGTCAATTACCTGTGCGACACTCAACCACGCCTCATGCACGACATCCACGTCGAGATGACCCTGTTACCCAGCAGCGAGCGAGCGGACGGAGTACCCCGTCGCTGGACGGCGTTGCGTTCCGAACGACGGGTAATCCTGTATCGATTACCCATCGAGCGCGGCGCTAAACTGCACCGAAATGATGATTGGCATCGCCGCAACAACATCGAAACGGTGGTCATCGAAGCAATCGCCGATGTGATCGACATCGACCCCTATGACTTAGCGCCGAATCGGTATTTTCCCCACGCCTAACCGCTGACAATCACGATGTTTGCGGCATCGATGGGTGCGATGAGTCCCCGAAGCGTCGCGATTCCTTCGCGGGTCGCCACGAACACGGCGGTAGACACATCGCTCGTCGACGACACGGTGACGAGGCCCGCGGTCACCGGTAGCACACGTGTCCCGCGCGGGGGGATGACCACCTCGGCGGTTTCTCCGCCGCTGACAATCGTGACCGTCACATCGTTCGTGCCGGGGTTCGAGAGACCTATAACCGCGTCGACGGGAACAAACAGCGCCGCGACTCCGGTCTGGGCGGGGGCCGAGCTCGCCCACGCGACGTCGGTGATTCCGTTTCGTGGATCGTGGTATCCGACTCGAACCGCCGCGACCAGCGGTTGATCCGATTCGATGGTCACGGACCAGTCCCCCGCTTCGAGGTCGGACAGCGGGATGTCGAGAGTCGACCCCGCACCAATCGTTGCGGCGATGACGAGAGATTCTCCTTCCCCCGCCGGGTCCAACGTGATGCTGGCGGTGGCGTCGATTTCACCGGGTGCGAGGAACCGAATTGCTGCCACGATGTCGGAATATGCGGGGTCGACGAGGGCTGCCCCGATGGTGTCATCGCCGGGAATCTGAAGGATGGGGAAAGCGAGGCTAGTCGTGGGAGTTGCCACCGGACCATTTCGATCGAGGCCGCCGGGAACGAGCCCGCGCACCGTCGTCGTCTGAAGGGTCGCCCACACGGCTGCGCCGCTGCTGGTGACTCGCAGAGCGGGCGAGGGCTCGTCCGGCGCAAAGCCCGCCACCGAATAGGAACGTTGCGACCTTGGCGCAACCACAATGCCGCGCGACCCGGGCGCGTCGATCAACCCCTGGGAGCCCCACAAGTCGATATCGATGCGGGCTTCGACGTCGCTGCCGTTCGAGATGGTGAGGATCGTGTCCCGACCCGTCAACGTGCTGCCGCCCACCAACCACTGTTCGTTGAGTGCGTCGCCACATTCGGTAGCGAGATAACCCGCAACCGATTCCGTCTGCACGGTGTCGTACTCAGTGGCGGCAATGAGGAGTGAGTCTCCCGTGAGCGTGACGACCGAACCGTTGGTCGAATCCGTCATCGCGAGATCTTGCGAATCAACGCCCGGTGTCGACAATCTCGTCGCCGAGCCGACAGCAGAGATGTCCGCCGAGCCGCCAACGTAGCCCACGACATCCCCCGAACAGACAATGTTTCGGGTCACAGCTTCGGGCGCGATCACGGTTGTCAGCGGCGCCACATCACTTGACAGTGGCGACGGGATGAATGCGACGGCGTAGCCACCAAGTCCCATTGCCGCGAGTCCGGCGACGCCAGCCGTGATTTTGCTAAGAATGCTCATCGTCGTCCTCCCCCGTCAACTCAATCACGTCGTCTGCGACCACGCGCCGCCGAGGGAGCGAGGTGGGGACCGCCGCGATGAGTGCGATCAGACCGACCACCCCTAATATCGCGAGGTACACGACGTCGTTCTCGCGACCAGCAACCGAAGGCGTGGCGTCGGCATTCACGCGCCACAGAATTCCGCGGTCGGTCACACCCACCGGGGTGAGACCTGCGTGCGACGCGATGGACGACACTTCCGTTGCGGTGGGCTTGGCCTCGAGCAACACAAAGCGAATCTGTTGTTCGGCGATGGCCGCGGACACGTCAAAACCGCTCTCCACGATGAGGTTGGCGGCGATTTCCGCGATAGCGAACTCGCGTGGACCCAGCGTGAGCCGTGTGGCAGCAGCGGCGCTCCAATCGACCAAGGTAACGCCGCCATCGCGCTGGAGTTCGGTGCGCAACCCCTCCGGGGTCGGTGTCACGACCAGTGTGGCGCCGCCGGGAATTGCGGTGGTTTCGGCTTCGACATACGCGGGAAGCGTTCGCACGGTCGAGGGCGCCACCAGCGACGTTCCCGCGAAAACCGCGGTCAACGGCACCACCCCGATCAACGCGAATGCCGCGACGGTGGCGGGAATGAACAGCGCGGACAACATTCGGACGGAAGCGATGGTGATTCCCGCGCCGGCGAGGAGACCGAACCAGACGACGTCGAACAACGGTCCGGGGAAGAGCCCCACCGCCATGCCTTCCGCGGTGGCGAGGGGTAGCGGACCCAAAGCAAACCACACCCCGAGCGCGGAACCACCCAGACCGAGCATCGCGCCGACCCGCGGATTGTCCGCAACAAGTACCGCTATGACAGTGAGCGTGGCGCAGGCCACCACGAGCGTGAACGCGACGAGCACCGAAATCTCCGTCGTCAGGAACGGAAGCGAAGGGGTGCCGGGCCACAGCGTGAGAGACAGTAAGCCGGTGGGTGCCGTGGTCGGGAACGGCAGCCCGCGATCAGCGAAGTACGAGAGCGGATTGCTCAACGACTCGACGAGCCGAGGCCACTCAAAGGCCAGCGCGGGGGCGAGTGCGAAGAGCGCGCCAGGGTGGCCCGTCAGGGCACGAATGATGACGGCGAGAACGACAACGGGCGCGAGTGCGGGAACCGAAACCCAGAGCACAGCGCCGAGGATTGATGCCCAACCAAGTGCCACGATAGTCGAGCCCGCGATGGCCCGCGCGAAAAAAGGCAGAGCGATGTGAGCAAGCACCGCGGTGATTCGACCATCGTTCACAGCGAGGTGGAGGGTGGGGAGAAGAGCCCACCCAGCCCCCACAATCAGGGCGGCCCGAGTGTTGTGTGTGACCGCGCCGGCGCCAACGTAACCGGCGACGAATGACATCGGGATGGCCGCGACAAACAGAGTCAGAACGAGCGCGTTCGGATGCCACCAGAATGCGGTGGACAGAATCCCGAGGAGTGCCGCGAATCCGTCGGGTGCCCCGCTGAACCCACTTGCGACCTCGCTCCAAGTCGCGCCGATTGCGGCCCACGCATCCTCGATGTTCGAGGGCATCGGTATGAGCGATCCACCAGACAGCGCCGTTGCACCGAGAAAACGATTGTTGAGAACGATCCCGGCCAAAGCCGCAAACCCTGTCCACCACAGCGCCGTCACCTCAAACCTCAATCGTGGTGTGTCGTCTGCCGCCTCGAGGAGGGCGCGGCGCTCGTCGTTCTCCATCCCGCGTCGATGCCGCAGTTCGGCCGGAGACACGAGCAAACGCGAACCGTCAATGGGGACCGTGTTGGTGCGCCGATGCGCTCGATGCGCTCGACTGACCGCGCCAAAATCACACACCCCGGACATCGTCCCGCGCCATTCTGCGAACGGGCTGCGGCGTTTTTGGACAAATCGACCGACGCTGCGAATGAGGGACCCCGTGACGAGCCCGATTGCGAGAAACGGGTGCGCCAGGGTAGCGCCCGCGGCGAGGACGCGGTGAGCGCGCGAACGCGCTTCTTCGCGAACGATCCGACCGTCCGTCAACGTTCCCGCGAGCGCCTCAAGCGAGGTGAATTGGGTTTCGATGACCGCGGTGGGCACGACCTCGACGCGCCAACCCGATCGTCGCGCTCGATAACAGAAATCAAGAGCTCCGTCCATTCCTGGCAGAGCGGGGTCGAAACCTTCCAGTGTTGACCACACCTGCCGGCGAACGAGCATGCCCGCTTCACCGACCGCCAACACATCACTCGAGCGGTCGTACTGCGCTTGGTCGAGCTCGCGTTCTGCGAGGTGAACCGCAAAACCCGTTCGGGTCATCGACTCCCCCATCTCGCGAATGGTGGCGGGAGAATCGACATCCATCTGCTTGGGGCCCACAATTCCGACGGACGGCGATGTGTCCAGAACGGACGCGAGTGCCGCAAATGCGCCGGGGCGAATGCGGGTGTCATCTCGCATAATCCAAATGTTCTCGGCTCCGGAGTCGTTGATCGCGCGGTCGACCGCGTGCGAGAGCGACAGGGTTCGCGATGCGGTGACGACTGCACAGCCCGATAGAACGAGGTCGTCACCCGTCAGATTGACCACCGTGATGTCACCGGGGACACTATCGGCCTTGAGTTCCGCCACGAGTTGCGGGAGTCGCTCGGGGAGTCGTCGTGACACGACGACAATCGCGAGTGAGTCGCGAATCACCGGATCGAGTCCTCAGTCCTTAGGCGCGACGGCGGTATTTGCGGCGTTCTCGCTCTGACAATCCGCCCCAGATGCCGAAACGTTCGTCGTTGGCGAGGGCGTATTCCAAACACTCGGTTTTGACGGTGCACTCGGCACAGATGCGCTTCGCATCGCGGGTTGATCCGCCTTTTTCCGGGAAAAATGCTTCGGGGTCGGTTTGGGTGCACAGAGAATCGGCTTGCCAGGCGAGTGGGTTATCGTCACCGACGGCGTTGCCGGTACCGATAACTCCGAGCAGGAGTGGGTCGATTGCCCAGTCACCGGGGACGTCATTGCGGTATTCAGTCATGACGAGAGTGCCTCCAGTTGAGTGGTTGATTACCTAATTACACTCTTGTTATTCGCAATAGTCAAGTTAGCGTTGCCGTGAGCTTGGCGCAGGACTGTGGGCGAGGAAGATTCGCCCGTTACCCGCAACGGCGGTGATGGTCTCGCCCGCCTCGACGAAGAGTGCGTCCCCCTGAATCGCACGCAATTCCGTATCGGCGGTCACCATAAGTTCTCCGTCAGTGACCAGGGCGACTCCGGGGCCCGCGATCGACACCTCGACCCGCCCGTTTACCGCGATGTCCGTCACGACGAAGTCATCGAGACCCGGATCGAACGTTCGGACCGAACCCGACACGCGGGGTTGCAATCGGGGCTCGTCGAGTTCGTCGACATCGAGAACCGCGACCAGTTCGGTGACATCGATGTGTTTAGTGGTCAACCCGCCGCGCAATACGTTGTCGCTGGCGGCCATCACTTCGATTCCCGTCCCGTGGAGGTAGGCGTGGATGTTGCCGGCGGGCAAAAACAGTGCCTCCCCCGGTTGGAGGACGATGTGATTGAGCAACAGCGAAACCGCCGCACCCGGGTCGCGCGGAAATTGTGCCGCGAGCGACTGCGCAACCCGCACCGCGTCATCGATATCGGGTTCGCCGGAGTGTGTGCTCACCTCGGTGAGCGCCGTGAGAAATTCGTCGACCCCGGCCCCTCGACCAAGCAGCCATTCGACCGCTGCGCCCAGCCCCCGGTCGATGTGCTGACGAAAGGTTTCGGTACCGTCGACGCCGGATGTGTGGAGGAAATCGAGGATGCGCGTCCGTTCGGTCGTGGGACGAAAACCACACAGCGCCGCGAACTCGGTCAGCGCGATGATCACTTCGGGTTTGTGGTTGCGATCGCGATAATTTCGCTGGGGTGAATCGAGCGAGATACCCGCGGAGTTTTCCCGATCCCACCCCGCTCGCGCTTGCTCGCGTGTGGGGTGGGCCTGAATCGACAGCGGCGACGCGGCGGCGAGCAATTTGAGAAGAAACGGTAACGGTCGCCCCCCGTAACGATCCGAGTGACGTTCACCCCAGTCACTGAGAGACTCGCCCGTCGCCTCGACACGCGCCGGACTTCCGTGGTGGTCTCCCAACCAGAGTTCCGCTTCGGGCTCTCCCGACGGTACGACTTTCCGCACTCGGGCAATCTCCGATGTGGACCCCCACGGGTAGTTGCGCGGAGTATTGACTATCGCGAACACAAGACCACCTCCACGTCGCTCACTAGGCTAGTCTCTCGTGCACCCATTCGTCGGAAGCAAGACCGTCACGGTCGCCGTATTTACGGTGCTTTTCGCGGGCGACCTTGTGCGCTACGCGCTCACCGTTCCAGTGTGGATCGCACTGGTGCTCGCCTCGACCGTGTGGGCCCTTGTCGTCCTGCGGGCGCATCGTGTCTCGTGGCGAGTGCTACCCGTTTCGCTACTTCTCGTCTTCGCGTGGTGGGTGATCTCTCCGGTGTGGTCCCCTTACGCAGCTAGTTCACTCGTCATGTTGATCCCCGCCGCGATCACGGTGCTTCTGGGGCTTGCACTCGTTACGGTGGCCGAGCCGGGCGAAGTGCTTCGACGCGCGGCGCTATCGCTACGCATCATTCTGGTCGGATCAATTGTGTTCGAATGTTTCGTCGGAATCATCGGCCGCCCGGTCTACCCCGTCGGACTCGTCGCCACGGAAACGACTCCCATCGAGATGGCGTGGAGCCGTGCGCTGTTCTTCACGCCCGGAGGCCGAATTCAAGGGTTGGTGGGGAACGCCAACCTGTTAGGAATGCTCGCACTGGTTCTTCTCATCATCGCCGTCTGGCGTACGTATGCGTCGCGAAACTGGCGGACTCTTTCAGCTCTCGATGTTGGCGTCGCCCTGTTCGTTGTTGTCCGCACGATGTCCGCGACGGTCACCGTCGCCATCGCGGCAGTCGCCGTGGTCGTGGGTCTCGCTGCTCTCGCTCGTAAGCCCGGAGTTCGATGGCGGGTCGCACTGTGGGCTACTTTCGCCGCACTGGCTGGGGGAGTCGGAGTTGTTTTCAGCCAGTGGTCCGCCGTCACTGCGCTGCTCGGAAAATCTCCCGACCTCACACACCGATTTGATATCTGGAACGCCGTGGTGGCACGGATTGTCGATCAACCGCTCATCGGGTACGGATACGTCGGTTGGTGGCCGAGTTGGGATTCCTGGTTCGAAATCCACTCGATCGACGGGGTCCCCATGTTGCAGGCTCACAACGTGTGGCTCGATCTGACACTTCAAACGGGAGTCATCGGAGCGGTCCTGTTCGGTGTTGCCCTCGTCTCAATCCTGTGGCCATTGGCACGCGCGTTTGTCGTGTCACCGCGATCCGCCGCCGCTGTCCCTTTTCTCGTCCTGACCGCTCTGGTCATTCAGTCCCTGAGCGAGAGCAGGATGCTCATCGAATGGGGTTTTGCCAGCATCGTGGTGTTCGGAGCAGTGGTGAAGCGGATGGGAACGGAGGTCAGCGCGAAGTCGTAATCGAACCGCGCTGAAACGATTGTTTCCAACCCGAACCTCGAACACTCGCCTTGCCGTCGGGCCATCCGTACTTTCCCTTCGGACCGTTCTTCGCGCGATAGACATCCCAGACCGATTGGGGCAGGGCAAACGCACCCCGCGCGCCCAACACGAGCACTCCGCCTTCGAAGTTTTGTTTCGTGCCGTCGAAATTGTCTTTACCCGCGTACGGAGTCGCAGCGCCGGTTGGAGTTCCGAGATACCCCGAAAAGCCCCCAGCCTTCCGCAGCGCGCTCAGGGTGTTGGTGGGGATGAGAACGCCGGCGGCCGATCCGACCTTTACCACGCGTCCAGCAGAGTACAACTGCGACAGCACGCCATCGGCACGGACGGGTTCGGCGAGAGGCCACCCGACTTCGGTCACTCCGCCGACGTCCGCGAGGGCGGCGGCGAGTGAATCCGCAACGAGGTACGCCGTCCCGTTCTTTTCGTAAACGGTTCCCTGTTCGAACACCTGAATTCGGCCCGTACCGTA
The DNA here is from genome assembly GCA_044237445.1 of Microbacteriaceae bacterium. GTDB lineage: Bacteria > Actinomycetota > Actinomycetes > Actinomycetales > Microbacteriaceae > MWH-TA3. Next base: position 25,837 of record JBIIFF010000009.1, read on the forward strand.
ACTGCCAAAGGTCCGCGTTTCCGCATCGCTCAGCGGCTGTCCCCACGGGCTGTTGAGCCCGCCATTGGCCTGGAGGTATTCGGCAATCGCGCCGTCGAGAACTCGGAACGTCCCGGTTGAATCGCTGATGACGTAACCGCCCGTAAAGTTTTGGGCGCAACGACCGTCGTCACAGGCTGCGTCACCGCTCGGCCACCCCAACGAACCCGCCGGGCCTCCGCGTTCAGCGTAATAAGTCTGGACGTCGTTGAGCACGACGAACGTTGCGTTGGAGGGCGTCCGATAGACGAGTCCGCCCACAAACTTTTGGCGAGAGCCGTCGCCGTTGCTTCCACCGTTGATTGCCTCGCTCGATTTTGTGATTGGCCCGAGCGGACCACGGATACCGCCGGCTGTTTTGTAGCGCGCCGCGATCGGGTCCGCGGTGAAACGAGTACCCGCCGTAATCGACCAGGTCGCGACGGCGGATTCGTACTCGATTTCACAGGAGTTTGCGGTCGCCGTACACGTCGAATCGTCCACCACGGCACCCCAGCCGTTGGTCACGGTGGTCCCCAACTTGGCGATGTCGAACGTGATGTTGGCCTCGGCATTGAACCAGTACTGGTACCACTCCCAAAAGTTGCTGTTGCCATAACTCGAACACGCATTCCCGGTTCCCCCGAGATTGGCGAGCGCCGCCGCGTTCGGCGTATACGGCGTGTAGATATACAGCGCGTGGGTCGCCGCGTTCTCAATCGTCACCCGTTTGGTGCCGCAATCCGCGTTGGGGTGATAAAAAATTGGCTGCCGCACTCCGACCGGTTTGGACGCCCAAAAGTTACTCGCGGGGTCGGTGTATCGCTTGAACTGTGACGCCGCCGAATAAATCTGGTTATAGAAACCGAAATACTTTGCCGCGCACGGGGCGGTGTCCGGACAGGCGTACCCCATCGCGATTTTGAGTTTGGCGGCGGTCGGGTTGGAATTCGTAATGAGTCCCTGCTCTTTTTGCAGGGTAACGAGGATGACCTTGGCGCTGATGTTGCAGGCCTGTTGGACCTTGTAAATGATCTGTGCCGCCGATTCGTCATCGGCTCCGTCATATTTTGAACACAGTGGATGCACACCGTCCCCGTGAATCGAACTCGCGTCGCGGGTGAACGTGTCCTGCGTGTACACCGTCAAACACTTGTTCAAT
>JBIIFF010000033.1:0-13895 GCA_044237445.1 Microbacteriaceae bacterium
CTGGGGAAGGATGTAACGCGATTCGGGGACGGCGATGCCGTTGTCGTTGGTGTCAAAGTTCATGTGTCTGTCCCCTACTTCGTGTTCGTTCCGCCGCCACCGACGACGTCGTCAGCCGATGCGCGGATGTGGTCGACAAAGCCGTACTCCAGGGCTTCTTCAGCACTGAACCAACGGTCGCGGTCGCCGTCTTTCGAAACCTGTTCCGCGGTCTTGCCCGTCGCGGCGGCGGTGATTTCCGCAAGGCGCTTCTTCATGTCGTTGATCAGTTCCGCCTGTGTCTGAATGTCGCTCGCGGTTCCGCCGAAGCCACCGCTCGGCTGGTGAAGCAGGACGCGGGCGTTCGGGGTGATGTACCGCTTGCCCTTTGTTCCGGCGGTCAACAGGAACTGGCCCATCGACGCGGCCAAACCGATTCCCACGGTGACGATGTCGTTCGGAACGAACTGCATCGTGTCGTAAATCGCCATCCCCGCGGTGATCGAGCCACCGGGCGAGTTGATGTACAGGTAGATGTCCTTTTTGGGGTCTTCCGCTGCGAGCAGCAGCAATTTGGCCGCGATCTCGTTCGCGTTTTCATCACGAACCTCGCTGCCCAACCAGATAATCCGGTCTTTCAACAGACGATCAAACACATTGGGCGGGAACACCGATTCACTCATGAATTACTCCTTGTAGGCATGTTTGTAAGCGTACCCAGTGCCAGCGGGACGGCGAGACGATTTCGCCGAGGGCAAAACCCGCGACATCCGCGTGGAACCTACGGCGTCAAGCTCGCGTCGAAGAATGCCACGAGCACGGCCGCATAGCGATCGGTTTCGGACAACATGCCCTCGGTGTGATCCGCGCCCGCGAAGGTCTCCAGGGTGATGTCCGCTCCGACCGACTCGGCGTACTCGACAAAATCGACCGACGACTGATAGTCGAGTCGCTGGTCCGCGTCACCGTGGAGGACGAGCATCGGGCGGTCGCCGGCTGCATCAATCGCCGTGGTCACAGCCGTTTCGGTCAGGTTCACACCGTGGAAAACCTGTGCCGCCACGAGGACAAACTGCCACAGGAAACCCGGGAACCCCTGGAACTCGAGCTCTTGTTCGGCGGCGGCGCTGAAGTCGAAAATAGTTCCCTCCATCGCGAAGGCGCTGACGTTCTCGGTCTTGGCGGGAACAAGGCTCGTGGTGACGGCGCCACCCGAGACTCCGAACATGCCGAGGCTTTCGGCCCGGATGCCCTTTTCTGCGATGAGCCAGTCGGCGACGACCGCGAAGTCATCCGATTCTTCTTGGCCAGCCGAGTGGCGGCCGTCGGTGCACGTCGATTCACCTTCGTCACGACGGTCAACGAGAAGGACGTTGAAACCGCTCTTGACCAACATGGTGGTGGGCAACAGTGTGTTGAAGTCGCGACGCGATGTTCCGATTCCGTGGGTGACGATGACGGTTTTGCCATTGCCCTCGGTTGGTGTGATCCACCATGCGGCGAGGTCGATGTCGTCCGCAACAGGAACGGTCGTCGCTTCATACGGGACGTCCGCGAGCCACCACGCAGACAAGTCATACCCGATCCACTTGTCCCACCCCGGTCCCTCAAACGGACCGTTGTCTTTGCCCGGAGTCTCGAAGTATTCGGGAGTGTTGTCCACGTCATCGTCGTTGATGGCGCAGGGAACGGACGTCGCCGACGTATAGATGTAATCGCCCACCGCGAGCCCTCCGCCGACGAGCAACAGAACGGTCGAACCGGCGATGACGCCCCAGAGCGTGGATTTCTTCATTCGAGCAGGTTATCACCGTGGGCCGAAAACGAACCCATATACGCGCTGCCGAATTTAGTGCTTGTGCCCGTCGTGGTCGTCGTGGTCGTGACCATCGCCCCAGACGGGGTCGGTGACCACCGAGTTGGCGACGCTCGTGAATTCGGTGAGGTCGAGGGCTTTGCCCTTCGAATCGGTGACCGTGATTTTGGCCAGAACGCTCGACAGGGCCTTGGAGCGGGCAACTTCGCCGACCATTCCCTGGACCTGCCCGTTTTCGGACACAATCTTGATGAATTCGTTGACGTCCATGCCATACTGCTGGGCCGACTGCATCAGGTACTGCAACAGTTCGTCCTGACCGACCTGGACGGCCTCTTTCTCGGCGAGTTCGTCAAGAAGAATCTGCGTGCGGAACGAACGGCCCGTCGATTCGGTGACTTCGGCTCGGTGAGCGTCGTCCTTTTCGCGTCCCTCTTTCTCGAGATGGCGTTCGACCTCGTCGTCGATGATGTTCTGCGGCACGGCGATTTTCGTCTTCTCCAACAGAAGGTCGAGCAGCGCTTGGCGCGCCTTCGCGCCGTTGTCGAACACCGCGCGCTTTTCGATCTGAGTCTTCATGTCGTCGCGCAATTCCTTGATTGTGTCGAACTGGCTCGACACCTGGGCGAACTCGTCGTCCGCCTCGGGAATCTCGCGGACCTTCACCTGATTGATGGTGATTTCGATTTCGGCTTCTTCGCCCTCGTGGTCGCCTCCGACCAGGGTCGACTTGAAGGTCGTGGTCTCGCCGGCGGTCAAAGTTTCGACGGCCTCGTCGAGTCCCTCGATGAGGTCACCCGATCCGACCTCGTACGAGATCGATGAGGCAGTGTCGACGGCCTTGCCACCAATCGTCGCTGTGAGGTCCAGGACGACAAAGTCGCCCTTCGCCGCCGGACGCTCGACCGTGACGAGCGTTCCGAAACGGGTGCGGACGGCGAGGAGTTCCTCGTCGACCTGGGCGTCGGTTACGGGCGTGGTCTCAATCGACACCTTGAGCGAGTCGTATTTGGGCATTGCCACCTTGGGACGAACGTCCGTCTCGATAGTGAGCACGAGGTCACCCGAGAAGTCCTTGTCCGACGGCAGTTTGGTGTCGATGATTTCGGGACGGCCGAGCGTGCGGATCTTTTCCGCCTCGGTCGCCATGCGGAAGAAGCGGTCGACGCCTTCGCTCACCGCGTGGTTGATGACCTCTTGGCGGCCGACCCGCTGGTCGATGAGCTGCGGCGGAACCTTGCCCTTGCGGAAACCCTTGATCTGAACCTGCTCGGCGATGTGCTGGTAGGCGTGGTCAATCGACGGCTTCAACTCGGCCGGGGAGACCGAGATCTGCAACTTGACCCGCGTATCCGACAGGGTCTCGACGATGGTGGTAGGCACTCGGTAACTCCTCGATAAAAAACGGACAGAACGACGTTGTCGGGGCGACAGGATTCGAACCTGCGACATCCCGCTCCCAAAGCGGGCACTCTAGCCAAGCTGAGCTACGCCCCGGGCCTCGTGAACCAAAATTCACGACGCGACCCCAGTCTAGCGGGTGGTGGATTTCTCGCCCGCCACAGTTTGTTATAGGCTCCCCTGTGGGGATGTAGCTCAATGGTAGAGCCCCAGTCTTCCAAACTGATTACGCGGGTTCGATTCCCGTCATCCCCTCCAGTGCATCGCGTATCTCGCAAACTAACCAGTGCGGAGGCCTGTCCTCCAATCAATCGGGTTTAGCGTTTTGTTGCCCGGCGCTGACGAGGCGGAGTACGTGTGCTGGTACCCTCGAAACATGGAGAAATCAACTCGTTTCGCGGCAACACTCGCGGCTGTGGTGCTCAGCGCCGTTTCATTTATCGCTCCGGGTGCGGGCGCGGCTCAGCTCGCGGCTCCCGACGGAATTCTTGTTGGTGAACTTCCCCTCGAAGTCGAGTACTCGTCGAACGGCAAGTTGGCGTTTGTGACGAACGCCAATAGCGACAACGTCAGTGTGATCAACACAAAAACTCTCACCGTTGTCAATACCATTGAGGTCGGCAACGGCCCCCAGTCGATTCATCGCTCGAAAAACAACCGACTGTTGTACGTGACGAATCGCGAGGATTACACAGTCTCCGTCATTGACATCAAGCGGCAAAGCGTCGTGAGCACATGGGAGATGGCATCGGGCACAGAAACCTGCCGACTCAACCCGAAGGGAAACCTTCTCGCGTGTGCTACCGCCGAACCGCCATTTCAACTCAACATTTATCGGTCCTCAAACGGGAGTTTTATGAGGTCAACTCCCATCCCGGGAGATCCAGCGGGTATCAATTTCTCGAAAAACGGGAAAACCGCGTATGTATCGATTCCCGATCAACTAGCGGTGGTACCAGTTAGTCTCGTCAATGGCGTAGCGGAATCATCAATCGTGCTCGATTTGGCTAGTGCTTGGCCCACCCTGTCGCCGGACAAATCAAAGCTATACATGCCACACTTCGAAGTTGACTCCGTTTCCGTTTTGTCACTGAAAACCAACACCGTGATTGCGTCGGTGACAATGCCGGATGGATGTACGCCCTCCTTCGGAATGTCACGACCGCGCGGCAAGTTCATGTATGTCGCGTGTTTCGGCACCGGGGCGGTCGAAGCCATCAATCTCAAGACCAACACGGTTGACGCGTCGAAGCGAGTCATGACGGAAGTCGGAATCAATAACATATTCGTCAACACTGCTGGAACGCAGGCGCTTGTGACGAACCCGATTTCTGGCGAGGTCTGGGTACTCAAGGGGCTCAAGTAACGAGACCAATTTGCGGGGTCGCTCACCTCGTTGCGATAGCGTGAAAGCACCATGAGCGGTCCGAAGTCGGCAGTACGCATCGACATCCAGTTGCTGCGGGCGGTCGCCGTCCTGTCGGTCATCGCGTTCCACTTCTGGCCGAATCACGTCGTCAGTGGATTCGCCGGCGTCGATGTTTTTTTCGTGATCTCGGGGTTTCTCATCACGTCGCTCATTGTGCGCGAAATCGAGTCGACCGGAAAACTGAGTCTCGCCAACTTCTGGATGCGGCGCATCCGACGTATTCTCCCCGCATCCGTCGTCGTCATCGCCGCCACCGCGGGAGTCGTCATGTGGATTGGGTCGCCCGACCTTCTTTCCAACATTGGGCGACATGTTTTGGCGTCGGCGTTCTCGGGTGAAAACATACTTCTCGCTCTCGACCAAGCCGACTATTTCCTCTCCGCCGAAGCGCCCTCGCCACTGCAGCACTTCTGGTCACTCGCGGTCGAAGAACAGTTCTATATCGTCTGGCCTCTGGTTGTCCTTCTCGTTGTCGCCATAACCCGCAAATTCTCGCAAAGGGTGCGGGCTCTGACCGGCGTCATTGTCACCATCGTTGTCGCGAGTGCCGCGTTCGCCATTTTCCTCACCGCGGTGAACGAGCCGAGCGGCTATTACAACTCACTGGCTCGGGCCTGGGAACTCGGGCTCGGTGCCTTCGTCGCGATTCTTGGTGCTCGTGGCACGTCTCGACTGCCGATCGGTGTCGCGGCGGCGATCAACCGCATCGCCTGGGTCCTTCTGCTCGCCACCTTCGCAATCCCCAACCTCGAAGCCGGTGTCCCGAGTTGGGGAATCGCACCCGCGGTCATTCTTACCGCCGTCGTCATCGCGACGGGGAATCGCCGACCGGCAACTGCGACCAACGTCGTTGCGCGAACAGTTCGAAGCGTCGGGCACTGGGTCGGTGACCGCTCGTTCTCGTTGTACTTGTGGCACTGGCCGATTCTCATCCTCGCGCCGTACCTTATCGGCGGCGAACTGAACTATGTCTCCAAACTTGTCGCCATCGCGGTCGCGTTCGGGTTGTCGGAAGTGACCTACCGATTGGTCGAAACACCCGTCCGCCAAAGTCGCGCACCGTTCTTGCGTAACCCGATTATTGTCGGACCGATTGCCGCGGTGACGAGCGCGGCGCTGGTCGCCACCGTCTTCGTTACGTCCGTCGCCCTCACCCCGCCGCCTCTCCCACCGTTCGACCCAGTCGCCGCGTCCGCTACCGACAGTTCGTACTTCGACGACACCCGAGTTTTTCGTAAGGGAATTGACATCACGAACCCGCCCCCTACTGCGACGGGGCGGGTTCGTGGGTGTTCGACTGCGACAACCTGAACGATGCGCCGCGCCGCGTAATGGACAGTATCGATGATTCATGCGATCAAGTGGAACCGTGCGAATTCGGAGACGCGTCAAGTGACATCACGGTCGCGTTTGTCGGCGATTCGCACGCGTTGGTTTTGAAGGACGCGATGGATACGGTTGGCAAGCAGCTGGGATGGCGAATTCTGTCGTTCACCAAGTCGTCCTGCCCGCTCGTGAACAGTACCGATGACTGGTGTACCAAGCGAAACGACGCGGTACTTTCGCTCATTGAATCGGGCACCTTTGACCTCGTCATCACCGCACAAGCGGTGAGCGTGATGCGGTCGAGAGCCGCGGCGAACGGTTCTGACGACCCTGAAAGGGACTATCGCGACACGTTTGCTGCGATCGTCGCGAGCGGCACACCGGTCGCCACCTTCAGGGACAACCCCAGCCTGACCGACACCGTGCTCGCCTGCGCACGGTTCAATTTTTCTGACCCTCGTCGATGCATGTTGACACCCGCGGACGGATTTCGAAACGCGGACTTTGCCGTCGACGCCGCGGAGGGTTTGGGATTGCACGTCATCGACCTGTCAGCGGTGTTCTGTCACGACGACAAGTGTCCCCTGGTGATTGGGGGGCAGCGCGTCTATGGGCATGATTCCCACGTCCACAAAAGATTTGGCCCGACCCTCGCGCCGCTCATCGCGGCCGACCTGGCCGGCGCGCGCCTCATTCGAACGGAATGATTCCCTCGGGGCCGACAAAAATGAGGTCAGCGGGCTGACCGACTTCGATGGTCGAGCGGGTTGACGCCTTGATGGCCTGCGCGCGCGTCAGCGCTTCGTCGGGGTGCCACGCGGGTCGGGAATCGGCCGTTCGGGCGGTCGCCATCTCGATGGTGTGCCACGGGTCGAGCGGCGCGACGGGGGCATCGGAACCCAGAATCAGGTTCACGCCCGCATCGAGGAACGACTTCATCGGGTAGGCGTAGTCGACCCGGTTGCCCCACAGTTTCTCGGCCACATCGCGGTCGTCGACCGCGTGGGCGGGTTGGACACTTGCGGTGAGTCCGAGCCGCGCCATGCGCTGCACGTCCTCGGGCAGAACCATCTGCGCGTGCTCGATCCGTCCGGAGACGCCGACCTTCTCAAACGTGTCGATGACGACCGTGTTCGCCTTGTCGCCGATCGCGTGAAGAGCGGCGGTCACGCCGTGTTCGTGGGCCTCACGGACGAGTCGCTCGAGTTCGCTCTCGCTGGTGTTGAGCACTCCGACCGAATTGTCGCCCTCGTACGGCGCGTGCATGTAGGCGGTACGGGTGTTGATAGACCCGTCCGTGATCACCTTGAGGTAACCCATTTCGACCCGGTCGCCGATCGGATCACCGGTTCGCAGCCCGCGGTCGTAGGCCTCGTGAATCTGGTCCGCGTACAAACTGGCCCGAACTTTGAGCACGTCGAACCCGTTGTCGAGTCGCCGGTCCCAATCGGTCAGACTCTCCATTTCGAAACTCGTGATTCCAACAACGCCCATCGACTTCGCGATTTTCAGGGCGTCGACGATGTAGGCGTCCATAATCTCGTCATCAATCGCGGACATCCGGCTGAGGATTCGAAACGCGTCGTGTTCCCGCAGGATGCCCGACTCGCCGGCGATGTCGACCACGTCGAACTCTCGGGCCGCGACCGAGTTGATCCACACCGAGTGAACATCCATGCTGAATGCGATGACGGGACGCGTCGAACTCACCGCGTCAAGGAGCGCCATTCGCGGGGGCGTCGGCCAGAGCGCCCACCGCAACCCGTGCCCGACAATTGCTTCGACGCCATCGGTCGGGTGTTTGCGCAGGATTTCGACGACCGCATCGGGGTCATTCGCGGGCAACAGATTGGCGCGCATGACGAACTGCGCCCACGAGCGGATGTGCACGTGTTCGTCCCAAAGACCGGGCATGACGTCGTCACCCTGGGCGTCGAAATCGCCCGAATGGAACCCACCGTTCGCGGGCATCACGGCGGCGATAGTGTCGCCTATCACCTCGATGTCGATGAGCACCCCGTGGTCGAGCGCGTTGCGGATCAGCACTATGCGACTCCCTGACAGCGTGGACAAAAGTACAATTTCCGGGCTTCCATGATGTCCATTACGATATCCGTTCCGCACGCGCGACAGGGTTTACCCGCCCGCCGATACACCCAGTGTCGGTCCTCGCGATTAGCGAGAGCAGCGCGTTTCCGCGCCGGAGTGAGCCCGTCCATCGTGAGCATCTGCCCCGTCTTCACTCCGATTTTCAGGAGCCCTACCCAGTCATGCCAGAGAGCACGGAGGGTCTCGTCGGGCAGTGTGTTTGCCGCCAGATAGGGGCTTAGCCGAGCCCGAAACAACATCTCGGCGCGATACACATTCCCGATTCCCGCCACAATTTTCTGATTCATGAGCGCGCGACCGATAGGGGTGCCAGTTCTCTTCACTCGTGCGAGAAAACGATCTTCGCCTTTTCTGTCAACGAGCGGGTCCGGACCGAGGTCGTCGAGAATCTCGGCCACCCGCGCCCGGCCGACCACCTCACACACGGTCGGTCCGCGGAGGTCGGCAACGACATCGCCTGTGAGGATTCGGGCGCGCACCTGTCCGATCGGTTCGGGCGGGAAGTTGTCGATGACGGCTGCGACACTGTCGTGTTCGCCCATTCGAAGCCTTGTACGTCGCGGAGCGCCGATCGAAGCGAGCGAGTCCTCGTGTGCGCCGACGACGGTTCCCCGTCCAGATGTTTGGCCCATCCGACCACCGGCGGCGGACACCGTGTCATCCCGTTGCACCGCCCCCGCGAAATCCCACGCACCGTAGATCCCGAGGTGGACGTGCAGAGTGTCACCCGTGTCGAACTCGAGAAAGAGATGCTTGCCGACGGCGTACGAGCGAACGATGGTGTGCCCGTCGATCAGGCGGGCGTCTCCGAAACGCCCCTGCGGGCTCGAGACTCGACAGCGTTTTCCGACCACGTTGCGACCGAACTGGCGGGCGATGCGATGAACCGAGTGTCCCTCGGGCATGGTCAGTCGATGACGAAACCGGCGATGTCGCCCGTCGTTTCGTATTCGAATAATTGCGCGTTTCGACGCGCATGCCGTTCTTCGCCGGGAAACGGCGTCGTGAGAAACACGTCGATCATCGCGAGCACCTCGTCGGTCGTGTGCTGTCGGGCTCCGATTGCGCAGACGTTGGCGTTGTTGTGTTCGCGTGCGAGCGCTGCTGTCGCCGCGTTCCAGACCAGCGCCGCGCGGATGCCGTCCACCTTGTTGGCCGCCATTTGCTCGCCGTTGCCACTGCCACCGAACACGATTCCGAGGGCCTGAGTCCCCGCGAGTTCGTCACGTCGAACGCCGAGCGCCGCATTGATGCAAAAGCTCGGGTAGTCATCAAGCGCGTCGAACTCGACCGGCCCGTGATTGACGACCTCGTGCCCCTTCGTCACACAATGCTCGGCAATAGTCGCGCTCAAGTCCAAGCCGGCGTGATCGGTTGCGAGATGGATGCGCATGGATGAAAGTATAAACGCCGACGTGTGGCTGGAAGAGGTGAGATGCGATAGTATTTACCCGACTCGCATTGATTGAGCGAATAACGACACAGTTGGAGGAACACATGGCAACACCTGATCTAAAGCGGGCGTTTCGCGGTGTCGATCCGACGCAGGTTGACGAGGTCTTTCGCGCTCTGGCTCAACAGATTTCGTCGATCGAGCAGTCGATTGCCGAGCGCAATCGCACAATCGATCGCCTCAAAAAAGACATCGCGGACCCTGCTTCTGCTTTGCCGTCGTATTCGAAGTTGGGATCGGCGTTTGAGCAAACCCTCCGCACGGCCGAGGAACAGGCTCGCCGCCTGCGAAATGACGCCGCGGTCACCGTGTCGGAAATCTCTAATTCGACGGATATTGACGTTCGCAACCTAAAGGAAAAGACGGAACGCGAAAACCGAAATCTCGTCGACGCAGCGAATGCGGAGGCGAAGGATTCGCGGTTACAGATCGAACGCGAAACGGCGGCTGCCACCCAACAACTTGAAGACGAACGCGCGCGAATGGAAACCAACGCGGCCCGCGCGGACCGGACCGCCGCTAGCTTAATCAGCCAGGCGGAACAACAGCTCAGCGACGTTCGCGCCGCGGCCCATCGAGAAATCGCCGAAATCACCCGTCGGTCTGCAGAGATAGTCCAAATCGCGTCCGACAACAAAGTGAATGCCGAAATCCGAATCGGGATCGATGTTTCCGATGCTCAAGCCCGCAGCACGGCCCTCCATGACGAAGCGGATGCGTTCGCTCAGCAGGCCTACGAGAGCGCCGACGCCCACGTCGATGCTGTGATTGCCCAATCCGAAGCTCGCAAACAAGAAGCCGACGATTACCTGCTGTCAGCAAAGATACGAGCCGATCAGATTTTGCAGGATTCCCGCGGGCTTGTTCAAAAATCCATTTCGGACGCGATGGAGCGATCCAGTCAGATCACGGAAGCCAGCGACGAATTCTTTGCGGATTTCGTCCTCGATGCGGAAAGCAGCATCGGCCAGATCCGTCGTAACGATCTCGCTCTCTCCAACTACAACGCTCACATTCGAGGGGTTTCTCACGATGTTAATGTCGATGCGATTGAGGCCGGACCGGCACGTGGATTGCGGAGCATTCAACAAGCCCAAATCGTGGAGGATGGCGAATAATGGCAACTAGTCAGGACGGGATCAACTTTTCGCGTTCCATCGGGGGGTACGACGCTGCCGACGTCGCCCGTGCGATCGCGGAAACTCAGGAAGTGTTGAAATCCGCGGAAGCCCTTTTCCGTAAAGCGGACAATGAAGTCCGTCGGCTTGAGCAAAAGCTTCACGAACGCCACACTTCGTCCACCCAGTTTTCTGGATTGGGCTCGGCGTTTGAGTCAGCAATCCACCTCGCCGAAGAGCAGGCCACGAAACTTGTTTCCGACGCCCAGACCGAAACCGCGGCCCAGGTTGCGGCCGCAACCGCGGCCTCGAAGGACCGTTCCAAGGCCGCCCAGTTGGCGTCCCGCAACGCGCTGGCTGCCGCTCGGCAGCAGGCGGAAAAAATTCGTGCTCGGTCCGAACAGGATGCAGCTCAACAGCGTCACGCCATCCAAGAGAAATTCGCACGCGTCGCGGAAGAGCGCGCTCAGGTTGACCGCGTTGTCGCTGCCGTTCTTGCCGATGCGGAATCACAGATTGCCGGTTTACGCTCTCGCGTGAACGAGGAAATCGAACGCGACCTCGCCGCGGCTAACGAGGAACTGCGTCGCGCCACCAAAATTGGCGCCAAAATCGACGCGGAAACGCTCGCCCTCGAAGAAAAAGCCTCCCGTGAAATCAGTGCGATCATTGAGGCGGCCGAAAAGTACGCGGCCCAAACCACGACCGAAGCGCAGGCCCACACCGAACAATCGCACGCCCGAGCAAACGATGTCGCACTCGAAACCGAAAAATACGTAGCAGAGACCCAAGCCCGCGCGGCCAAGGTCCTTGATGAAGCCCGAGCCCGCTCGGAACAGGCGCTCATCAACGCGGAGAAAATCACCGGGGAAATCACCGCGGCGTCTCACGATTTCGTTGCGAGCATGACGCGCGACCTCGAAGAACGGCTCGACAAAGCGCGACGGAACCTCGACGACATCAGCGGGTTCCTTTACACCGTGCGGAGTCTCGCCAACGGCTTCGACCTCGGCGACCTCAGTGTCGCGCGTTCACGGGTCACATCGGACCGCGCGAACAACACCGCGAGCGTCGCTGAACTCATCGAGGACTAACCTCTCGAGCACCCGTCGTGAGCACACGATGGGGCGGTAGATTGTGGATATAGCGATCTGCCAAAGGAGAAATTGTGCCCGGAGAAAACCTGACCCGCGTCGAGGCGAATGAACGAGCGGGGATTATTCGCACCGAATCGTACGCGGTGCGACTCGACCTCACGACATCCGGCACGACGTTTAGATCCCACACGACCGTCACGTTCGGCGCGAAGGCGGGCGCGTCGACCTTTATCGACGCGATCACCGCCACGGTGTTCGGTGTGACCCTCAACGGAGTGGCCCTGGACCCCGCAACTGTGTCGGACGGGATTCGAATCCAACTCGACAATCTGGCGGAACACAACGTCCTCGAAGTCGACGCCGACATGTTGTACGTCAATACGGGGGAAGGGCTGCACCGGTTCGTCGACCCGGTCGACCAGAAGGTGTATTTGTACTCACAGTTCGAGGTACCCGATTCCCGACGAGTGTTCGCCGCGTTCGAGCAACCCGACCTCAAGGCGACGTTCGACTTCGAGGTTGTCGCGCCGTCCGACTGGGTGGTGATTTCGAACTCGCTCACACCGGAACCAGTGGTCGACGGAGGGTCGGCGACGTGGACGTTCCCGCGAACACCCCGCATTTCGTCCTACATCACGGCGATTGTTGCGGGACCCTACGTGTCGGAACACGACCAGTTGACCTCGTCCGACGGACGCACAATTCCACTGGGTATTTATGTTCGACAGTCCCTGGCCGAGTTCCTCGACGTCGACTACATCTTTGACATCACCAAAAAAGGTTTCGAATACTTCGAGCGTGAGTTCGGCGTCCCCTACCCGTTCACCAAATACGACCAGTTGTTCGTGCCCGAGTTCAACGCCGGCGCGATGGAAAACGCGGGGTGCGTGACCTTCACCGAGGTCTACGTTTTCCGCTCTAAGGTCACCGACGCGGTTCGGGAACGTCGGGTCGTGACAATTTTGCACGAGCTCGCGCACATGTGGTTCGGTGACCTTGTCACCATGAAGTGGTGGAATGATTTGTGGCTCAACGAATCGTTCGCCGAATGGGCGTCGACAATCGCGACCGCCGAAGCGACCGAGTGGACACATGCGTGGGCGACCTTTCAGGCGATGGAAAAATCGTGGGCGTATCGACAAGACCAACTCCCGTCGACCCACCCCATCGTCGCCACCATCAACGATCTCGATGACGTCCAGATCAACTTCGACGGAATCACCTACGCCAAAGGCGGATCCGTTCTCAAACAACTCGTCGCGTACGTCGGTCGCGAGGCGTTCTTTACGGGCGTCACCAACTATTTCCGCGCGCACGCGTGGAAGAACGCCGAGCTCGCCGACCTGTTGCGCGAGTTGGAGAAGACCAGCAAACGCGACCTGACCACGTGGTCGGCGAAGTGGTTGGAAACGGCCGGCGTCAACACCCTCACCCCGACCGTCACCACCGACGCGGACGGTGTCATCACCGCGTTCGAGATCCACCAAACCGCGATCGCCGAGTACCCGACGATTCGCCCCCACCGGCTAGCCGTCGGAATCTACGAGTTCCAGGGCGATGCGCTTGTACGCACCCACCGAGTCGAACTCGATGTCGATGGCGAGATGACGTCGGTGGACGCGTTGATCGGGATCCCCCGCGGCGCGCTCATTCTCGTGAATGACGACGACCTCGCCTACGCCAAGATTCGCCTTGACGAACAGTCCCTCGCGGTTGCGATCGAGCACCTGTCGGACATCGCCGACCCCCTCGCGCGGGCGCTCGTGTGGGGAAGTGTGTGGGATTCGACCCGCGACGCCGAAACCGCTCCGAGCGACTATGTCGAACTGGTTCTGGGAAACATCGCGTCCGAGACCGAGTCCACGACCGTGCGAACGACACTTCTGCAACTCGCGTCCACCGCTCGGATGTACATTGCGCCGGCTCGACGACAGGAAACGATTCGTCGAATCGCAGACGCCATGCTCGTACTCGCCGAAAGCGCCGAGGCGGGTTCGGACCAGCAGTTCCAGTTCCTTCGAACGTTCGCCACGATGGCCGATACCCCGCAACACGCTGATGTGCTGAAGCAGATTCGCGACGGCCACAAAAAGATCGACGGAATCACCGTCGACACCGACCTGTCGTGGGACCTTCTCGAAGGGATGGTCCTCGCCGGCGGGGCCGG
>JBIIFF010000036.1:0-13108 GCA_044237445.1 Microbacteriaceae bacterium
TGCCGCGCTTGCCCTCGACAACACGTCGAACGGTCAACAGGCGGCGGCGCGAGTTCGTGCGACAATCCCGACTGCCGACGCGAAACGTGCCGTGTTTGAGATGATGCGCGACGACGTGACGCTCGCGAATTCGCTGTGCGACCACTCGGCGCGCGGTTACACCCACTCCAACGACCCTGCGGTTTTCGAGTCACTCGTGTCCGAATATTTTGATTCCGTCGAAAAGGTGTGGGAGTCGCGCACCTTCAAGATCGCCGAGTACTTCGCGATTGGACTGTACCCGTCCGTGATGGCGAACGAGAAACTCGCGACCGCGACGCGCTCATGGTTGGAAACTCACACGGACGCGCCGACCGGGTTGCGGCGGATCATCGTGGAGGGGCTCGCCACTGTGGACCGAGCAGTGAAAGCCCAGACGCGGGACAGCGAGGTCAATCGGTGACCACCTGGGCGGACTTCACCGCGTTTCTCGGTGCGAACGCCACGGTGTTTCGAATCCTCGCAATTCTCGCGGGGGCGATTGTGGTTCGATTGGTCGTCGTCGTCACCGTGAACCGCGTGATCGCGCGCGTCGTTGCGGAATCCGCCGCCGACACCGGTGGCGTAACCGTGCGCACGCCGGCCGCGAGCCAAAAAACGCGACTCGCTCAGCGGACTCGGACGCTGGGCTCGGTGCTCCGTTCCATCGCGAACTGGGTGATCGGCGCCATCGCGACGATTCTCGTCCTCAGCGAACTCGGCTTTCAGATGACCGCCATCATCGCAAGCCTCGGCATTCTCGGGGCGGGCGTTGCTCTCGGTGCTCAAGACATCATCCGTGACATCTTCAACGGCATCTTCATGGTGTTCGAAGACCAACTGGGGGTCGGTGACAAAGTCGACCTCGGTGATGCCAAAGGTGTGGTGGAAGAGGTGACCATTCGCATCACCAAGATTCGCGACTCGAAGGGAGTCCTGTGGTTTGTCCGTAACGGACAAATCCAACGCGTCGCTAACTCGAGTCACCGCAATCGATGACGGACGACTTCTTCACGGCCGTTGGAGGTCACGACCGGTTCGATCGAATCGTCCGCCGGTTCTACGAGGGCGTGAAGACTGACCCGATACTCCGTCCGATGTACCCCGAGGATGATTTCGAGGGGGCCGTGTGGCGTCTGACCGCATTCCTCGAGCAGTATTGGGGAGGCCCGACCACGTATTCGGACGAGCGTGGACACCCGCGGCTGCGCGCGCGACACCAGGCTTTCCCGATTGACGACGTTGCGCGGGACCACTGGCTTGCCCTGATGACCGACGCCGTGACGGCCGAAGGATTGTCCCCACTCCACCACGAAACGCTGATGGACTATCTGGACCGCGCAGCGCACGCGATGGTCAACACGATCAGCGACGTCGAGCGCGACAACCGGCCGACCCTGTAGCGGTCATCCGTCTTCGAGAATTGCGGGGTTCGTCTTCGCGAGAACCTCTCCGCGGGTGCTGGACAGGCGAATCCACGGCTCTTTTTCGGATACCGACATCACCGTGTCCCCGAAGAACCCGAGCGTTTCGGCAGCCAGCGCCACACCGGCCGGCATTCCGAGCGAATTGTTGATGGTCGAACCCCAGACCTGTGATCGGTAGGACCGAACGACATATTCTTCGGCGTTTCGGGGAATCTTTCGCTTGATTATTTTCATCCCCTCGCGAACCACGGCCTCCAATTCGGACGCACCAACCTTGCCGAGAGGTTCCCACCCGTTTTGCGGGGGAAGCGGAATCTTCCACCGAACGCTGGGAGCTTGCAGCGGCATCGTCACGACGAATCCCGCCTCTGATTCGGTGGCGTTTGCCAATCGCGCGCGCAGCGATTGGATCGGCACAACGATGTCGAACTTCGCCGCGACGGAGAGTTCGGAACCGCGCATCCCCAACACCGTCGGCGTCGTGTCGTTGAGACCGCGAGGGGTCAAGACCTGAACCCACGCGACGACGACCTGGTCCTTGGCAACGAGACGAACGGCGTCGTTGTCCAAGAGGCCGGAGCGATCGATGAACGTGTCGAGGTCGCGAATGGGCTCGCGGCTGGCGAACGTCAACTCGAGAACTTTTTTTGCCGGCATCAGTCGCGCGTCAACTTTCGATACGTCGACCGGTGCGGTTTGGCGGCGTCGGCCCCGAGTCGCTCAATCTTGTTGGCCTCGTACGAGTCGAAGTTCCCCTCGAACCAGTACCAATTCGACGGGTCGTCGTCTGTTCCTTCGTAGGACAGGATGTGGGTGGCGATGCGGTCGAGGAACCAACGGTCGTGGGTGATCACGACCGCGCAGCCGGGAAATTCGAGAAGCGCGTTTTCGAGCGCCGAGAGGGTCTCGACGTCGAGGTCGTTGGTGGGCTCATCGAGCAACAACAGGTTCCCGCCCTGTTTCAGGGTGAGCGCAAGGTTCAGTCGGTTACGTTCTCCGCCGGACAAGACTCCGGCTTTCTTCTGCTGGTCTGGTCCTTTGAAACCGAATTTGGACACGTAGGCCCGGGACGGAATCTCGACGTTTCCCACCTGGATGACGTCGAGCCCCTCCGAGACGACCTCCCAAATGTTTTTGTTCGGGTCGATGCCCGCTCGGGACTGGTCAACGTACGACAGGGTGACGGTTTCACCGACCTTGAGCGATCCACCGTCGAGTGGCTCGAGACCGACAATTGTCTTGAACAGCGTTGTTTTTCCGACACCGTTTGGCCCGATGATTCCGACGATGCCGTTTCGCGGAAGAGAGAAGGACAGGTTGTCGATGAGTATTCGTTCGCCGAATCCTTTTCGAATTTTGTCGGCCTCGAGCACAAGAGAACCGAGGCGCGGCCCCGGCGGGATCTGGATTTCTTCGAAATCGAGTCGCTTGGTCCGTTCGGCCTCGGTGGCCATTTCCTCGTATCGCGCCAAACGCGCTTTCGATTTCGCTTGACGCCCCTTGGCATTAGACCGAACCCACTCGAGTTCTTCGGCCAGGCGCTTTGCCAGTTTCGCGTCCTTTTTCCCCTGCACCTCGAGACGCTCGGACTTCTTTTCCAAGTACGTCGAATAGTTGCCCTCGTAGGGGTATAGACGTCCGCGGTCGACCTCGGCAATCCATTGCGCGACGTGGTCGAGGAAGTAACGGTCGTGAGTGATTGCGATGACCGCGCCGGCGTATTTGGCGAGGTGCTGTTCGAGCCACTGGACGCTCTCTGCGTCGAGGTGGTTGGTGGGCTCGTCGAGCAAAAGGAGGTCGGGTTTTTCGAGGAGTAGCTTGCACAACGCAACACGTCGTTTTTCTCCGCCGGACAACACGCCAATCGGTGAATCGGACGGCGGGCAGCGGAGAGCATCCATCGCTTGTTCCAATTGCGAATCGAGATCCCACGCATCGGCGTGGTCGATCGCTTCTTGTAACTCGCCCATCTCGGCCAGAAGGGTATCGAAATCAGCGTCCGGCTCGCTCATCAGTGCCGAGATGGCATTAAAGCGGTCGAGTTTGTCGTACATGGCTCGGACACCGTCCTGGACGTTTTCCAATACGGTACGCGTCTCGTCCAGTTCCGGCTCTTGCATCAGAATTCCGACCGAGTATCCGGCGGAGAGTTGGGCTTCGCCGTTTGACGGAGTGTCGAGACCGGCCATAATTTTGAGGATGGTGGACTTCCCCGCGCCGTTCGGGCCGACCATGCCAATCTTGGCGCCGGGGAAGAACGACATCGTGACGTCGTCGAGGATGAGTTTGTCGCCCACCGTTTTGCGTGCGCGAACCATCGTGTAAATGAACTCAGCCATCAGCCATTACCAATCGATTTTCAGGGTTGAGCCGATGAGGCAACCGCCGGTTTTGAGCGCGGTCTCAATCGTCGAATAGTAATCGCCGTTGGCGGCTCTTTGCCCGATCAGGCAGGACCGTTTGATTTCAACGGAGACGATCACAGAGTCCGCCTCGAGCTGGGTCCGTGTCAGGGGCGGTGTGACCTGCATCTGTCTCTTGGAGAACCCCGCGCGCACTAGTGCGTTGACCATCGCGGTGCTCGGGTCTTTATGTTTGGCGTTGGCAACGGGCAACAGCACCCAGTCGAAAAACGCTTTGTTGTCGTGCGCGTCACCGTCCGGCAGGTAAACCGGCGGCGGCGCGGCCGTCGCAGTGGGTGTCGGGGTCGGAGTCGGAGTCGGCTCGGCCATGATTTCCGAACAACCCGCCAGAACGAGGGTCATGACCAACGCAGCGGAAAAAAGTGCGGTGCGAGAGGACATGACCCCATTCTAGGGTTGATTGCTCCTCGCGGTCAGACGGCGGCGACAGGTTCGGGGGCGGTTTCGGGTTCGGCGGCGGTCGCCTGTGAATCGCTGCCCAGCGCGACCAATCGCGTGAAGACAGCCGTCCCCCAGAACAGGTCGTGTCCCAGTGTTTCCGCCTCGATCTCGACATTGGTGCCGGTGCGGTCGTCCGTTTGCCAGTCGCGGACTCGCAACCGACCACTCACGACGATGCGGTCCCCTTTGGACAACGACGGAACCGCGTTGATGGCGAGTTGCCGGAACGCGGTCACGGTGTACCAGTTTGTTGACGCGTCCACCCACGTGGCGGTGGCCTTGTCGAATCGGCGTTGTGACGAGGCGAGCCGAAAGCTCGTGATCGGCAGCCCTTCGCTCGTCACGACGTGTCGGGGTGTCGTTGCGATCAGCCCCGTGATGGTGATGGTGTCACTCATGTGTCTCCTTTTCTCTGTGGCGGGCGCCAGTCGTCCCAACCCGCGACCGGCGCCCACTCCAGAGAATGCGCGATTGTCAGACCACGCACCGGGCGAAAGCGCGCGACGGTGGAGAAGAACCCTGACGAGGTGGCTGTGGAGAAACTAAACCGTGAGGTACTGAGCGAAGCCCGCGCGCACCTTGTTGACCTTGGGGACGGCCACCGCGAGGCAGTAGCCCTGGGTCGGATTTTTCGCGAAAAAATCCTGGTGGTAGTCCTCGGCCGGGAAAAACTCGGTGAAGTCGTCGATCGTGGTTACAACGCCACCACCCCAGGTTTCGTTTGCGCGGTCGCGCGCGACCTCGAACAGTTGTCGCTGCTCAGAATCGGTCGGGAACATCACCGATCGGTATTGGGTTCCCACATCGTTTCCCTGGCGGTTCAACTGACGCGGGTCGTGCATAGTGAAAAAGGCATCCAGGATGACGTCTGCCGGAATGACCGACTCGTCGAAGGTGACGGCAACAACCTCGGCATGCCCCGTCGTGCCGGCGCAGACCGCCTCGTAACTCGGTGAGTCGACATGCCCGCCGGCGAAGCCCGACACGACAGAACTGACGCCGCGAAGCACG
The DNA here is from genome assembly GCA_044237445.1 of Microbacteriaceae bacterium. Lineage (GTDB taxonomy): Bacteria > Actinomycetota > Actinomycetes > Actinomycetales > Microbacteriaceae > MWH-TA3. The sequence continues at coordinate 5,321 of JBIIFF010000036.1, forward strand.
CGGTAGGCAGCATCGAGACACCAATAACATCCGCCGCCGAGATAGAAAGTAGTCACGGATGAAGTCTATGCGCGGTCTAGGCTAGAGCAATGGCGTTTGAAGCAGCAGCGGACCGATACGAGTCCATCCCCTACGAACGATGTGGCCGCAGCGGGGTGTTACTCCCCCGCATTTCCCTCGGGTTGTGGAACAACTTCGGTGACGACCGCGACCTATCCGTCCAACGCGATATCGTCCTGCGTGCGTTCGACCGCGGAGTGACCCACATCGACCTCGCCAACAACTACGGACCACCGCCCGGATCGGCCGAACGAAACTTCGGGAAGATTCTGACGAGCGACCTGTTCCCCTACCGCGACGAGCTCATCATCTCGTCCAAGGCGGGTTTCGACATGTGGGCTGGGCCCTACGGCGAGTGGGGGTCGCGCAAGTACTTGCTCGCGTCGCTCGACCAGAGTCTGTCGCGCACGGGACTCGACTATTTCGACATTTTCTATTCACACCGGTTCGATCCCGACACCCCGTTGGAAGAGACGATGGGTGCGCTCGCACATGCTGTTCAGTCGGGTAAAGCGCTGTACGTCGGCATTTCGAATTATGACGAAGAACAAACGCGCCGCGCCTACGCGATTCTGAAAGACATGGGCGTCACCCTTCTCATCCACCAACCGCGGTACAACCTGTTCGACCGCCGTGCCGAGACGGGACTGTTTGATGCGCTCGTCGATTTGGGCGTCGGGGGAATCATTTATTCGCCGCTCGCGCAAGGCCTGGCGACGGATCGGTACCTGTCGGGCATACCCGCTGATTCACGCGTGCGAACCGCAAACTGGATTGACGAAAAACGAATCAATGACGAGTACCTGGAGCACGCCACCGCCCTCAATGACATCGCGCTCCAGCGAGGACAAACACTCGCGCAAATGGCGTTGACCTGGGCGATGCGCCACCCCGGCGTGACCACTGCGCTCATCGGAGCGAGCAGCGTCGCGCAACTGGATGATTCCTTGACCGCGGCTCATGCGACGCCACTCACGGACGACGAGTTGGCTGCGATCGAGCCACACGCGATCAATCGCCTGGTCGATTCGTGGCTGTAATCACCCCCAGTCCGCTCCTCGGTTATCTTGCGGCCACTGCCGCTGCGCTCATCTTTGGTGCCAACGGCGTAGTCATCAAACTGTTGATGGACGGAACGGGCATCGATGGGTTCCAGGTCACCTTCTTGCGCGTGATCGGGGCGGCGATTCTGATGGGTGCTGTACTCGTCGTGTGGAAACCCGAATCCCTGCGGGTGACTCGCAAACAGATTGTGCCACTCATTGCGATGGGCGTAGTCGGCGTCGCGATGCTTCAAGCAACCTACGCCCAAGCGGTCTTCCTGTTGCCCGTCGGGATAGCACTCCTGCTGGAATACACCGCGGTGTTGTTCGTCGCACTAATCGCCCATTTCTTCTTTCGCGAACACGTCAAATCGAGAATCTGGGTCGCCATCGTCGCGGTGTTGATCGGTCTCGCCACTGTGGCCGAAGTCTGGAACTCGACGCTCAATCTTGAAGGGGTGTTGTGGGCGCTGGCCGCTTCCGCCTCGCTGACGACTTACTTCCTCCTCGGCGAGCGCCAAACGGGAAATCGCCACCCCTTGGCCGTCGGTTTCTGGGGCATGGCAATCGCCAGCGTTTTCTGGCTGTTGTTTTCGGGCTGGTGGACGATGGACCCATCGGTTTTCGCTCGTGTGATTCCTTTTTCGTCCGACACAGCTGGCCCAGCGGGTCCCGCGTGGGTCCTGCTCGCGTTTGTCATCGTCGCGGGTACATTCCTCACGTTCGCCCTGGGGTTGTGGTCGATCAGTGTTCTGAAGGCGACACGTTCCGGAATCATCGCGACCAGCGAGGTTCTGTTCGCGTTCCTCGCCGCCTGGCTCATCCTGGGTGAGACGCTCAACATTGTGCAACTGGTCGGAGCGGGTATCGTACTCGCAGGAGTAATTCTGGCTCAATCCGCTCGCGACAATCGGGCGGTTGACCCACGTTTGGCTCTCGACACGTTCGCACCACCCCGACCGAAGGATTCCCGATGACCGATTCGCTGCTGGACATTCCCGTGCTCACCGCCGATGGCGCCGAAACGACGCTGAAGGAACACGCGGGCAAAGTTCTGTTGATTGTCAATGTCGCGTCGCGCTGTGGTTTGTCTCCGCAGTACGCCGACCTCGAAGCCCTGCAGCAAAAGTACGGCCCGCGCGGTTTCGTCGTGCTCGGTTTCCCGTCGAACCAGTTCTTTCAGGAGCTGTCGTCGAACGACGCCATCGCCGAATACTGTTCGACCAAGTGGGGCATTACGTTCCCCATCTTTGACATCGTGAAGGTGAATGGCAAAGGGCGATCGCCACTGTACGCCGAACTAACCAAGGCGAAAGACGAACGCGGTAGCGCGGGAAACATCCGCTGGAATTTCGAAAAGTTCGTTGTCACCCCCGACAAGCGCGTGTTGCGATTCCGCCCGACAACTGTCCCGACGGACCCGGCGATTATCGACGCAATCGAATCAAACCTGCCGAAGTAACGTTTTTCGCGTTTTTCCGGACGCACCAAAAAAAGTTAAGGTTTTGGGTTACTAACCGTATTATTGCGGTAATTTGGGTAGGCTACACTCTTTTACCTGCTATCCCACCCCACAATGAAATTCCTTCGTCTATTCTTTGCCGGCCTGATCGTTCTTCTGTTTTCCGGAGCCCTCACGCCGGTCACATTCGTGTCCGCAACACCGACCCCGGCGTTCTACCAATTGGACAACGGTCTTATTCGGATTGGCGGAAATGCGTCTGGCGAGAGTTCATTCACGTCGTTCGGCGGGCTGCGCGGACCGCAGTACTTCAACCAATCGCAGAACACCTGGTACAACCTCACCATCGGGAATTCGGATATGGCGAACGCATTCGGTGTGGGCGGTGCGGGAACCGACAACTGGAACATCGACGGGTCGGTTGACGCAAACTCGGTGACGAATGTCACACTCGACACGAGCGGATTTGTGACGGTCGGATCGCGAGGGTCGGGTGTGTACGGATACGGCACAATCGTCGCGACCGGCACAATGACCATAAACAGCCGAACCATCCAGGTTTCCCACCGATACACGCTCGGCGAAAACACGCAGTACCTAAGCGCCCAGACGACATTAACGAACCTGTCCGCCTCGACCGCCACGAATCTGCGGTCGTGGATTGGGGTTCGCGACGATTGGCTGGGCAACTACGACTCGGTTACGAAACAGCGGGGAACACTCACGACGACGGCGTTCGTTGAGAGCGAAACATCAAGCCAACGATCGCCAGCCATCAAAATTACGACCCCTTATGAGGGTGCGCTGTTTTTCTCCACGAGTTCGCGAGCAAACACCGCAATCTCGTGGTGTTGTTCATTCAGCAATGCGTATTCGACAAACCCACTAACGAACGCAACGAGCCTCAGCGGCGACGGATCGTATGCACTGTTCGTGCGAATGAACGACCTGGCGGCCAATGAGTCGGATTCGTTCTCGTGGTACTACGCGGCGGGTGACACATCGGACCTTGCGACGGCCATCGGAGAGGTTGCCCGCGAGGCCGCGAGTTGGACGGACCAAACTGTCGAGGTTTTGGCGCCGCGTGGCGAGCCGTATGCTGACAGCGTTCTGGCCAGCGGTGAAGGGGTCATCTCATATTCCGAAATCGCCCCCTCGGGAACCATCTCCTCCGACCGGACATCTGGACTTCCGCCATTTCTCAGCATCAATTCGAGCACGGGCGCGATCACCGGAACAGCACCGAATGACTCATCCGCAGACGGCGTCTACGTTTTTCGAATAAGGGCAACCGATGTCGTTGGCGAAACATCAACGACCTCGAACACGCAAAACTTGACCATCACCGTGGGTGCATCACCGTCAATCGCCGACGTGACCTTTACGGACAGCGTCGACTTCGAGGAACCGCTGTCGACATTCAGTTTTGCCGACAAGGGCAGCTACCCCACGCCGACCTATTCGACACCGTCGGGGGCGTTACCGGATGGAGTCACGGTTGGTCCCAGCACCGGGGAACTGTGGGGAACGCCCACGGAATTTGGGGAGTTCCCGTTCAGCGTCACCGCCACGAACGTCTTCGGTTCGTCAACGGCCTCGCAGTTGATGCTCACCGTCAACCGCGCGGCGTATTTCCCGAGCGGTTACAACGATCTGGACTCGTACACCTTCGAGAACGACGTCGACTCGCCCTATTCCTCGCGAATCGCGGCGGCGGGCCACCCCTCTCCGGTCTATTCGATCATCGATGACCCGTCGACCGCGGGAACGAGCAACCTGCCCCCGGGCCTTTCGCTCAACGCCACGACGGGTCGAATAACGGGTGTGGCCACGGCAGCGGGAAACTACCCGTTCCGGGTCGCTGTCGAGAATGGTCGGGGAGGCGGGGATTCGACGAGAACCCAGACCATCGTTGTCGCCACAGTTCCGGCGGTCACCTTTGATGACATCGAAACCGAGGCATACCTGGGAGTCGCGTTCGACCAACGCCCGACGTTCAGCGGTTATCCCTCCCCGACGTATTCCATCACGGGCTCACTTCCCGAAGGAGTGACACTCAAATCAAACGGTCAAGTGTCCGGAACGCCGACTGAATCGGGAACGTTCTCGTTCCGAGTGTGTGCGACGACCTATACCGCGGAGACCTGTACTCGCCTGTACTCGCTCCGAGTCCGGGCAGAGCCGGTGTACCGAAACAACAACGACCTGCCACCGACCGCGCAAGTGGGGGTTCTCTACAGCGGTCACATCAACTTCCGCGGTCTCGTTGACAGTTACGCCATCAGCCCCGAGGGTGACGGACTTCCACAGGGTCTGTCCATCGGCTCCGCGACGGGCATCATCTCGGGCACACCCACCCAGACGGGAGTGTTCAAGTTCTCGGTGACCGCTCGCGGCTCGACCGGTCAGTACACCACAACGCCGGCGCAAACCATCACCGTGAACAAGATTCCTGTGTGGACGCGGCAAACACTCGGAGGCTTGAACCGAACTCCGATCAACAATGACGTCGATACCTTTGTGAGCGCGGCAGGCTATCCAGCCCCGACCTATTCGATTTCGTCCGGCGTTCTACCGCGCGGGCTTACGTTGAACGCGAACACCGGTGAAATTCTGGGGCGACCCACCCAACACGGCTCGTTCACATTCACGATCGCGGCGTCCAACTCGGTCGGCAATATCGACAGCGCTCCGATTTCCCTGATGGTCACCCAGAACCCCGTTGCGATGGACGAAACGATTGCACCGACCGTCATGCGAAACCTTCCGTTCGCCGACGCCATCGTCTACGACGCCTATCCCGAGCCAACCTATTCCATCGCGTCCGGGGCCCTTCCGAGCGGTCTTGTCCTCAGTTCGACGTCGGGCGCAATCACCGGGGCAGCAACGGCACTGGGCGACTTCACCTTTTCCGTGTCCGCCACGGCACCCAACTTTTACAATCACACCAGTCCCGTCATGAGACTGTCGGTGCAGCAGATTCCCGTCGCGATCGACAAATCCATAGTCTCGAAGACAAATCTCGGTGTCCCGTACTCCGACGCGGTGTTCGCGGAAGCGTTCCCGCTGGCGAACTACTCACTCGCCGATGGGGCGATGCCCGAAGGATTCACGCTCAACACCCGATCGGGCGAGATTTCGGGTACTCCGACGGCGACGGGCGAATACGAATTCACCCTCGCTGCCAGGAACCAACTCGGAACGACAGCGATGCCCGTCGCCCTGTCTGTGCTGCAGCCTCCGACAAAACCTATTCTCACGCTCGCTCCGTCCGCGCTCGTTGGCGGAACCGTCAACGGGTACACGGCGAGCGAGGGCTACCCCGCTCCGACATTCTTTGTTGCGTCCGGGTCTCTCCCGCCGGGCGTGACCCTCAACAAGGCCACGGGCAAGATCTCGGGTTCGCCGACGACCGCCGGCAGCTTCACTTTCACCATTGGTGCTGTGAGCACCTCGGGTTCCAACACATCCAGCACCGCTAACTTCGACGTGCTCGACCCCGGCGCGAACTTCGAAATCAAAGCAAGCATCGGCGAAGAATTTGCCGGTGCCGCGATCTCTGTCCAAACCGAGGGAATGATGCCGAACGTTGGGTACACGGTTGTCGTTCGCTCGACACCGCAAACCGTGGCGAGTGGGACCACGACTCGGAGCGGCGCGATCTTCGCCAACTTCTCGATTCCCGACGGCCTCGAGCCGGGTTGGCATTCCATCACCCTCACCACGCGAGCCGCTAACGGTTCCGAATTCGAAGAGGTCTCCTGGTTCGAAATCACGGCGAATGGCATTCTCGAGACTCTGAGCGACGCCCAACCCAGTGCCGCGGAAATGGCGAACGCACTCACCGACGACGACGAGTTCTTCGAGTCGATGGGAATTGACCCCGAAACACAGGTTTCTGAGGAAGCGGTCCAGGAAACAGTCGCCGAGGTAACCAGTGTCGTCGCATCGGTCGCCCTTGTTTCCGCAGCCGCCGCAGCGACCTCGGCGGTGGCGAGTGCGTCGGCAGCGGCGGCGGCGGCTGCCGCCTCAAGCGCCGGAGCCGCGGCCGGTGCCGCCGGTGCCGCTGGTGCCGCAGCGGGTGGTACGAGTGCTAGTCCGAGTTCCAGTTCCAGCTCCAGTTCCAGCTCGAGTTCCAGCTCTGGTGCGCGAACCGCCAGCGCCGGTGGTGGACCGTCCGGATCGGGTGGGTCGTCCAGTGGGTCATCCGGTGGTGGTGGTGGTGGTGGCAGCGGTGGAGCCCGTGGCGGGTCACCGGGTGGCGGTTCCGCAGGCGGTTCAGGCGGTTCGTCCGGCGGAGGTTCGTCCAGTGGATCGTCCAGCGGAGGTTCGTCGGGAGGCTCCTCGGGTGACGGCGGAGACGACGCCGAATACGGCTCGATTGAGGTCGAGCACGACGAGTTCACGACAACACAGACCGGGTGGGGTGACGCCCTCGTCTGGTGGAGTGCGCCTTTCATGACCTGGCTCGACGCTCGAACCGTAGCGGCCACTCACTGGACCGCGCAGTACTCGCCGGTGCTCTCACGAATCATTAATGACGGTTCATACCTGCGGGCGATGGTCGGTTCGTTGATGGGGATTCTGTATCTCGCGGCCATCGCCGCTGGCGTGTTCGCGGTCACGCCGGGCGCGGAATCAATGGCGCTGAGCGGTAGCGTCGCGCTGTTGACCGTGATTGTGGTGTTCGGTGCGTTTGACGCCCTGGCCGGGGTTCTCGGCGTGGCTGCCTTCACGATCGCGACCGTGATGCAGTATCCGATCACCGGGCTCGCCGACATCCGCTACCTTTTGGCCGTATTCATCGCGGGCTTCGCCCCCATCATCTTGTCCACGACGTTCCGAAAGATTCGCCGGCCTCGGATGGAGGGGCTGATGGATGTGTGGGAACGAATTGTGGACGTCTTCATGATTGCGTTCATCGCGTCGCTCACGACTCTGTCCCTGGTCGGCGGGATCGCGGCGTACGCCGGCGCGAGTGTTCCGCTCGCCGACAACACGAACACCATCGTGCTTCTCGTCACCGGGGTTGCGCTGCTGCGCATCGTCCTCGAAGAACTGGCCGCCCGCGGTTTTTCCGCACGACTTGATCGGATTAACCCGACCGAAGTCGCGGGACCGCCGTTGGTTCAACAGTGGGTGTCCTTAGTGTTCAAGTACACCGTCCTCGTCGTCATGATCGGTGACATGGTCGGCTGGGGCTGGTGGCTGTGGCTCGGGTCA
>JBIIFF010000010.1:0-26885 GCA_044237445.1 Microbacteriaceae bacterium
CCCGGGACTTCGGGACCTACAGGCAATCGCGATGCTCGAGCCACTCTTGACGGCGGTGAAGGGCGAAGCCGGACCAACCCCCGTACTGGTCAAGATCTCGCCGGATCTGACGGATAAGGGAGTGGACGCTATTGCGGACCTTGTCCTTCGAATCGGTTTGGATGGAATCATCGCGACCAACACGACACTGTCGCGAGAGGGTCTGCAGACACCGGCGGAGGACGTTGAGGCGATGGGCGCGGGCGGTCTCTCGGGACCGCCGCTCACGCGCCGTTCCTCGGACGTGGTCCGCAGGTTGCGCTCGCGCGTCGGACACGACCTGTGCATCATTGCGTTGGGTGGGATCGAAACGGCGCAAGACGTCCGCGACCGACTTGCCGACGGTGCCACGCTGGTGCAGGGCTACACGGCGTTTCTCTACGTAGGACCGTTCTGGGCGGCCCGAATTACCCGCGGATTGTCTCGCGGGTTATGACACTTTCTGCCCGCGAACAACCTGCGGTTTGGGGACGCGAAGCGGGCGGAACTGGAACGCGCGCGTTGCTGCGTACCAACGATGACCTTTTTCAAGGCGAGTATCGCCGAACTTGTCGGCCATAACCTTCAGGAGTTTCCGACCGAAAATAATCGCGTCCAGGACGGCGATCAGGAAAAAGCCGTACATCGCGATGATGACCGTCATTTGGAGTCCGATCTCGGAACCGTCGTTCGCGTTGTACTGGGGAAGGAACGTCGCAATAATCACGGCGAACATCAGCGGAATCATGAACTCGCCGACGGTATAGCGGGCATCGACGAAGTCGCGAACGAACTTCCGCTGTGGCCCCTTGTCCCGAGCGGGGAGGTAACGCTCGTCACCCGCTTCGAAACCCTGACGCGCAATCATGCGATCGGCCGCACGTTTGTTCTTCTCTTCTCGCGTCAATTTGGCCTTCTTCGCCGACCGCGGAGCGACCAACGGGCGTTTGTTCGCCGCTTCGCGCTCTTTACGGCTCGGGGTTGCGTGTCCCTTGCCAACGGCCGGCGTGCTTTCGGGGGAGTCGTTCACAACGGTTCCTCTCACTAGGTGCTTCTAAGATTACCGTCATGACCGATTCTCCTCGTTCCTTTAACGCCCTCCGTGCGTCAATCGCGTCCGCGTTTCCATCCGCGGTCGAGACGCTCATCGCACTCGTACGGATACCGAGCGTCTCGTGGGACGGTTTCGACGAGGCCCAGGTGGCACAATCGGCGGCGTTTGTCGACGAGCGGATTCGCGCCCTGGGCATTTTCGACGAAGTTCGGACGGTCACCGAGCCTCACGCGGAGGGACCCGGGTACGGGCAGCCGGCGGTCCTCGCTAGACGGGCCCCCAAGCCCGGATACCCGACCGTGTTGCTCTATGCGCATCATGATGTACAACCTCCCGGAGACGCCGCATCCTGGGACAGCGAACCGTTTGAACCGAGCGAGCGAAACGGTCGTCTCTACGGTCGCGGTGCGGCGGATGACAAAGCCGGGGTCGTGGTTCACCTCACCGCGCTGGCAGCGGTAGCGACGGCACTCGGAGACGACCTCAACATCGGCCTCGCGGTATTCATCGAGGGCGAGGAAGAATTTGGTTCTCGTTCCTTCACCTCGATTCTCGATCGCCACGTCGGACTCCTCGAGAGCGACATCATCATCGTGGCCGACTCGGACAACCGATCCGTTGATATCCCGTCACTCACCGTGAGTTTGCGCGGAAACGTCGCGTTTTCGCTCACCGTTTCGACGCTCGACCACGCGTCGCATTCTGGGATGCTCGGGGGAGCGGTGCCGGACGCGATGATGGCGGCGACCACCTTGCTTGCCCGCTTGTACAACGACGACGGGTCCGTCGCGATCGCGGGACTCCGATCACACGACGCACCGGTTCCCGATTTCACCAAGGACGAACTCATCCACGATTCGGGTCTCAAAGAGGGAGTGAGTGACATCGGGGCGGGCCCCATTCTGTCGCGCCTCTGGTTCCAACCCGCGATATCCATTACCGGAATTGACGCACCGAGTGTCCAGAACGCGTCGAACACGTTGATTCCCTCGGTGACCGTCAAAATCTCGGTTCGAATCGCGCCCGGACAGTCCGCGGCGGAAGCATTTACACATATCGAACAACACCTTCGTGACACGGTGCCGTGGGGCGCGCACCTCGAATTCGGACAGGTCGACCTGGGAAACCCGTTTTTGGTTGACACCTCGGGGAGCGCCGCGGCGCTCGAGATGGACGCTCTTCGCGACGCGTGGGGCGGAGCCGACCCCGTCATGGTCGGCGTGGGCGGATCCATTCCATTCGTCGCCGATTTAGTGGCGCGATTCCCCGAGGCGCAGATTCTGATCACCGGAGTCGAGGACCCTCAGTCGCGAGCGCACAGCCCGAACGAGTCACTGTCGCTTGCGGTGTTGGAACGGGCGATGCTGGCGGAGACACTTTTCCTGGTTCGACTCAATGAGCGCGACTGAACCTTTTCGAGGGTGTAAAATCGACGGCATGAGCGAACTAGTTGGCACCACCTTGACGGAAAACACTCACGGCGTGACTCTCACCCCGTCGGCGATTGTGAAAGCAAAGGCTCTCATCGACCGCGAACAGCGTGACGATTTGCGCTTGCGCCTCGTTGTGAAAGCCGGCGGGTGCAGCGGATTCAAGTACGACATGTTCTTCGACGAACGCGACACTGACGGTGACGCCATCGTCGCGTTCGACGGAGTTGAGGTCGTTGTCGACAAGAAGAGTGCCCCTTACCTAGACGGGGCGTCAATCGACTACGAGGACACCCTGCAGTCCTCGGGTTTCCAAATCAACAACCCCAATGCGGCCAGCTCGTGCGCGTGTGGTGACTCGTTCAACTAAACGCCGCGCAGGTCTCACAATTGCCCAAAATCGGGATGTTTTCGGGGTTTTTTGGCGCTGTGTGCGACATGACGGCTCTCGAGATGCCGTAGACTGAGTCCACATGAACAGTTCGGTCGAGAGGCTTCCGTTGAACAAAAATCGTCACCGTGCGCTAGCCGTTGTTATCGGCGCCGTAGCAGCGCTGACGCTTTCCGGGTGCACGAGCCAAGAGCTTCGCGGGTTTCTACCGTCAGAACCCGGGGTCACCAACCACACCGAGCGCATCATCAGTTTGTGGGCAACGTCGTGGATCGTCCTGCTCATCGTCGGCGTAATCACCTGGGGTCTGATTCTCTGGGCGCTGATCGCCTACCGTCGTCGCGCAACAGACACCGGAATCCCGCCGCAGTTGCGATACAACAACCCCATCGAGATTTTTTTCACCGTCGTGCCGCTGATCCTGGTCATCGGATTTTTCGCCTTCACGGCGCGCGATCAGGCTCTCATCGAACAGGTGAATCCAAACCCCGAGGTGAAAATTGAGGTGTTCGGAAAGCGCTGGGCCTGGGACTTCAACTATCTCTCGGAAGACGTCTACTTCTCGGGTATCCAAGCCCAAGAGGATGTCGACAACCAGATTGACATCAACTCGTTGCCGATCCTGTATTTGCCCGTCGGAAAAACCGTGGAAATCAAACTCGAGTCTCGAGACGTCAACCACTCGTTCTGGATCTTGGACTTCCTCTATAAGAAAGACCTCATCCCGGGAAAGACCAACCACTGGTACGTGACTCCCGAAAAAGAGGGAACCTTCCGCGGAAAGTGTGCCGAGCTGTGTGGCGAGTACCACTCGCTCATGTTGTTCACGGTCAAGGTTGTGTCCGAAGCAGAGTACAACTCCCAGATGCAAGCGCTTCGCGACCAGGGTCTCACGGGTCGCCTCGGCGCAGAATACAACGCTAATAACGTTCTTCCCGGTACCGACGGAAACACAGAAGGATAAGGAAACGCGATGACAACGACAGCACCCCGTCCCCCCGCGGCAGCGATTCCCGAGGGTGTCAGCACCGTGAAAGCCGAGCGACAGGGTTCGGTGTTTCTTGACTATTTGACGACGACCAACCACAAGACCATCGGGTACATGTATTTCGTCACCTCGTTTGGGTACTTCCTCATTGCCGGTGTGATGGCGCTGATCATTCGCGCACAGTTGTTCCAGCCGGGCATGGATCTGGTGACGAAAGAACAGTACAACCAGTTGTTCACGATGCACGGAACGCTCATGTTGCTGATGTTCGCCACCCCGCTTTTCGCCGCCTTCGCGAATGTCCTGATGCCGCTTCAAATTGGCGCACCGGACGTTGCCTTCCCGCGACTCAACGCACTCGCATTCTGGTTCTACTTCTTCGGTTCTGCTGTTGCCACGGCGGGATTCTTGACCCCTCAGGGCGCTGCCTCGTTCGGCTGGTTCGCTTACGCACCGCTCTCGTCCGCCACCTACACTCCGGGTGTTGGCGCGAACATGTGGGTGTTTGGCCTCGGTCTCTCCGGCTTCGGAACAATCATGGGAGCCGTCAACTTCATCACAACCATCATCACCATGCGTGCGCCGGGAATGACGATGTGGCGTATGTCGATTTTCTCCTGGAACACCCTCATCACCTCGCTGCTCGTGGTCATGGTATTCCCCGTTTTTGCCGCTGCGGCTCTGTCGTTGGGCTCGGACAGGGTGTTCGGTTCCCATGTATTCGATGCGGCAACCGGCGGGGCGATTCTGTGGCAACACCTCTTTTGGTTCTTCGGCCACCCCGAGGTGTACATCATCGCGTTGCCATTCTTTGGAATCATTTCCGAAATCCTCCCGGTGTTTTCGCGGAAGCCAATCTTTGGATACAAGACGTTGGTTTTCGCAACGATTGCCATCGCGGCACTGTCGATGACCGTCTGGGCACATCACATGTACGTCACGGGAAGTGTTCTGTTGCCGTTCTTTGCGCTCATGACGATGTTGATTGCGGTCCCCACCGGTGTTAAGATCTTCAACTGGATCGGGACGATGTGGCGTGGCTCCATCACCTTCGACACCCCTCTGATTTTCGCACTCGGGTTCCTCGTGTCGTTCGTCTTCGGTGGTTTGACGGGTGTGATTCTCGCGTCACCGCCGCTTGACTTCAACCTGTCGGATTCCTACTTCGTCGTCGCCCACTTCCACTACGTGGTCTTCGGAACCGTCGTGTTCGCGATGTTCGCGGGCTTCTATTTCTGGTGGCCCAAGTTCACGGGGCGAAAGCTGCGCGAGGATCTCGGTCACCTGCACTTCTGGCTGCTGTTCGTCGGCTTCCACATGACCTTCCTCATTCAGCACTGGGCCGGGGTCATGGGCATGCCGCGTCGATATGCCACTTACCTGCAAGAGGACGGTTTTACCTGGATGAACCAGCTATCGACCGTGGGTTCGATTGTGCTCGCGTTCTCGATGATTCCATTCCTGTTCAACGTCTGGTGGACCCATCGCAACGCGCCTTTGGTTGGAGTCAACGATCCATGGGGATACGGCCGCTCGCTTGAGTGGGCGACGTCGAGCCCGCCGCCGCGTCACAACTTCACCTCGATTCCGCGGATTCGCTCCGAGGCCCCTGCGTTTGACCTCAACCATCCAGAACTCGCTCCGCGCGGGTACCTGGACAAGTAAGGAGTAAACCGCAATGGTGCTCAACGTCAGGGTCTACTTGTGGTTGGCCGTGTTCTTCCTGTTCTTCTCGGTGGTGTACCCAACCTGGGTGTTCCTGGGGGGTTTCCCCATCGAATGGGTCGGCACCATCGCAATTCCCCTGACAATGGTGATGTTCTTGCTGCTCGGGGGTTTCCTCCTGCTTAACCTTCGTCGCCAAAACGGGGGAGTTTTGCCCGAAGACAACGATCTAGCCGATGTGGACGACGGCGACACCGACATGGGTTATTACCTCCCGTGGTCGTGGTGGCCGTTCTTTGCCGGCGCTGCCGGTGGTATCGCGATGCTCGCCATGTCCGTCGGCATTTGGCTTGCGCTCTTCTCGCTCGGACTGGTTCTCATCACGTTCATCGGCTGGTTCTACGAGCCGGTTCGCGGCGCATATCGTCGCTGACCCCGCGCTGACAGCGGACCCACCGCCGCTCGGCAGTCCGTCCTCGTTGTTAGGTGTCCGTCCGCCCACCTAGGCTGAGCGAGTGAGCAAAACACCAAGCCCAGAACCCGACCCTCGTGACGACAAGGACGGTGACGTCGCTGGTGCGCCCGAGGAAAAACGCATCGACGTGACTCCGGGACAGCCTGTCTCGTTCGAGGTTCCGGCCAACACGAACCTGACAATCAACGTGGTCAACGAGAAGCCACAGGGGTGCTTGTCGTCCCTCTGGTCCGGCGTCAGCTGTCTGGGGACGGGAATCTTTGTCCTCATCGTTCTCGCCGTGATTATCGGCAGCGCCTCCCGCTAAATCACGGGACGCAGGGGACCTTAAACAACAGCACCCCCGACCTATCTGGACGAGGGTGCCGCTTTCCGCACGCGGTGCGGATGCTGTCTAGTGCTTGACGGACTCGAGTTCCCTGGTGGTCACCGGGGCGATTCGATCCTCGAAGTAGAACTTCGACACCGACGACCGCAGACGTGCACCGACCGTGATCTTGCCGCGAGCGTTCGGACGCAGTTCGTCGGGTTCGTATTCCTCGAAGGACACCAGTTTCCACTGCTCGAATTCGTCGAGGGGAGTGTGGATTTCACGATACTCACCGCCAGGCAGACGAACGATGCGGCTCGATTCGTAGCCGTGAAGGACCAGTTCGCGGTCCTTGCGCTGGAGCGCGAGCGCCATCCTCTTGGCCAGTGTGAACGCGATGACCGGCCCGACAATAAGCAGAATCTGGAGAGTCAGGATCACACCTTCGATTGTCATGCGGAAATGTGTCGCCACGATGTCCGAGGACGCGCCGGCCCACAGTACCGCGTAGAACGTGACCCCGGCCGCGCCGATACCGGTGCGAGTGGGGTTGTTGCGCGGACGCTCGGCGATGTGGTGTTCGCGCTTGTCGCCGGTGACCCACGCTTCGATGAAGGGGTAGACCATGACGATGACAATGAACAACATCAGCACGACGATAGGCACCAACAGGTTCATCGACCAGGTGTAACCGAACAATACGAACTCCCAACCCGAGGGGATGAGGCGTAACATGCCGTCGGCAAAACCGATGTACCAGTCGGGCTGAGTTCCCGCCGAAACGGGGGAGGGGTCGTACGGACCGTAGTTCCAAATCGGGTTGATGGTGAACAGCGACCCGATCAGCATGATGACGCCGAAGACCAGGAAGAAGAACCCTCCGGCCTTGGCGGCAAACACGGGGAGGATGGGTGAACCGACGACGTTGTCGTTGGTTCGTCCAGGACCCGCAAACTGTGTGTGCTTGTTGATGATGAGCAACACCATGTGGATTGCAATGAGCGCGATGACCAACGCGGGGAGCAACATGATGTGGAGGACATAGAGGCGCGGAATTACGTCGCTTCCGGGGAATTCGCCACCAAACAACAGGTAGGAAATCCATGTTCCAGCGCCGGGGATGGCCTTGATCATGCCGTCGATGATGCGAAGCCCGTTACCGGACAGCAGGTCATCGGGCAACGAGTAGCCGGTGAATCCTTCGGCCATGGCGAGGATGAAGAGGACGAACCCGATCACCCAGTTGATTTCGCGCGGCTTGCGGAAGGCGCCGGTGAAGAAGACGCGAAGCATGTGCAGCCCGATTGCGGCGATAAACAACAGCGCTGCCCAGTGGTGCACCTGGCGCATGAGCAGACCGCCGCGGACGTCAAACGTGATGTTGAGCGAGGAAGAATACGCCGCGGACATCTCGAGGCCCTTGAGTGGGATGTACGAACCTTCATAGTGAACTTCGACCATCGAGGGGTCGTAAAAGAACGTCAGGAAGGTGCCGGACAAGAGGATGACGACGAAGGAGTACAACGCGATTTCGCCGAGCATGAACGACCAGTGGTCGGGGAAGATTTTGCGGCCCAGGAACTTTACAGCTCCGGATAGGCTGGTGCGCTCGTCGACGTAGTTCGCCACGCCTCCGACTACGCGCATTCCACGTCCCGAGGACGGTGTTTCCGTGTTCTTCTTTTGTGTTGCGACGGTCATCGCGCACGCTCCCAATAACTAGGTCCTACCGGTTCCAAGAAATCACTCTGGGCGATCAAATACCCCTCGTCGTCAATTGTAATTGGCAGCTGGGGTAGGGGGCGCGCGGCGGGTCCGAAGATCACCGCGCAGTGGTTTGCCACGTCAAACTGCGACTGGTGGCAGGGGCAAAGCAAGTGGTGGGTCTGTTGTTCATACAGCGCAACAGGGCAACCCACGTGGGTGCAAATCTTGGAATACGCGACGATTCCGTCGTACGACCAGCTCGTGCGGTCGTCTGCCTCATTGAGCGACTCTTGGGGTAACCGCATGAGCAACACGGCCGCCTTGGCTTTCTCGTTTAGGAAACCCTCTTCAACCTCTAACAGGTTTTCGGGAATCACGTGGAAGGCGGATCCGATGGTCACTTCACTTGCTTTGATGGGAACGCCGTTCGGGTCGCGCGTCAACCGAACGCCCTTTGCCCAGATCGTGTGCTTGAGGACTTCCTCCGGAGTGTTTGCCGGAGCGAGGTCACGGAACATCGCGACCGCGGGAATCGGAATGGCAACCAGTGCGCCGATCAGCGAGTTACGCAACAACTTTCGACGCGTCCAGCCCGACTCTTTGTTCGCTTCCTGGAAGATTTCCACGGCGCGGGCACGAGTCGCGTCGTCTCCGCGGGTCGGGTGGCGTTCTTCAACCATTTCATGCCCGTGCATCAGGGCCTTGGCCCAGTGCACTGCACCGATTCCTAAGAACAGGAGGCCGGCGGCGATGGCGACACCGACGAACATGTTGTTATCTCGGGTTGATGAAAGATCACCGGGAACGATAGGGAAGATGAAATATAGGGCGACCGCGGATACCGTCATGAATCCGGAGAGCATGAACAAGAGGGAAATCCCGCGTTCTGCACCGCGCATTCGTTTCTCGGATTCGTCCGTGACCCGCTTGTGTTCGGGCTCGAATCCTGGGTTCTGGATGCGGTCGGGGCGAGCAACAGCACTCCCGGACGGGACGGTTAGCTCGGAGTTGGAGTCAGACATCGACAAAACCTTTCTGTGAACCTAGTTCGATTTCGCCGACAGCCACACGGTGATGGCAACCAACCCACCGAGGGCGAAAATCCAAACGAACAGACCTTCGGAAACCGGGCCTAACGACCCGAGGTCGAATCCGCCGACGGACGGATTGTCGTCGAGGAACTTCAGATACGCGATGATGTCGTTCTTTTCTTCGGCAGAGATATAGAGATCCGAAAAGACGGGCATATTCTGAGGACCCGTGACCATCGCGGCGTAGACGTGAACCGGGTCAATGTCGTTGAGGTGCGGCGCCCACTTGCCCTCGGTCAGCGCTCCGCCAGCGCCCGCAACGTTGTGGCACATCGCACAGTTGATTCGGAACAGTTCCGCCCCGTTGGACGCATCACCACCGGTCAGCGTCGCAGCGTCGGGCACCGAAGGCCCAGGGGCGAGCGTTGCGACCCACGCGCCCATTGCGTCGATCTCCGGCTGGGTGAATTGGACCGGCTTTTTCTCGGCCTGGGGTCCGCTTCCCGACATCGGCATGCGACCGGACCCGACCTGGAATTCGACGGACAACGCGCCCACACCAATTACGGAAGGACCCGCTTTCGATCCTTCGCCGGCCAGTCCGTGGCACGATGCACAGTTTGCCGCGAAGAGAGCCTTACCGTCGGCGATTTGGGTCGCTGAGATGGGTGCATCCGATGCGGTCGCAGTTGACGTCAATGCCGCATAGGCACCTCCTGAAACAAACAATCCCACCATGATGAGCACGATGGACGAGAGCGGGTGACGACGACCCTGACGGTTCAGCGAACGTGGCATGTCTGCTTTCTGTTTATTTGAGGATGTAGATGACGAGGAAGAGTCCGATCCAGACGACGTCGACGAAGTGCCAGTAGTACGACACAGCCACCATGGACATCGCGTCTCGGTGGGTGAAGACCTTGACGGCCTGAATACGGCCGATCATGAGCAGGAAGGCGATGAGTCCGACTGTCACGTGAAGTCCGTGGAATCCGGTGGTGAGATAGAACGCGCTGCCGTAGGCGTCGCTGTCCAGCGTCACCCATTCGCTGGTGAGCACCGCATATTCGTAGACCTGACCAGCGACGAAGAACGCGCCCATCGCGTAGGTGAGCCAGAACCACTCGATGACACCCCACTTGGATGGCGCCCAGCCGGTGCGCCTCGGCTGCAGACGCTCGGCGGCGAACACGCCCATCTGGCAGGTGACTGACGAGAGCACAAGAACCGTGGTGTTAATCGTGGCGAACGGAATGGCTAACTTGTCAGTTTGCTCTGCCCAGATCTCCGGAGCCATCGACCGAAGCGAGAAGTAAATCGCGAAGAGACCGGCGAAGAACATTACCTCGCTCGCGAGCCACACAATCGTTCCAACGGCAACCGCATTCGGACGGTTTACTACCGTTTGGGGGCTGATCATGGAGGCGCTAGACACATCTTCTATTATGCCCACCTTTCGCTGTTGAACTGACCAATTAGGCGCGTTTGTGCGAGTTTTTTGCAGACTTTTGACCAAATGCGCACGCATCGAGAACGCTAGGCTGGGGGAGTGCCGAACGACAACTGGACCGCAATTCTGATCGACCTACTCGAGGGTCGATCGTTGACGGTGGCCGGAGCTTCCCGCGCGATGACCGACATCATGAACGGCGATGTGAGCGATGCGCGGCTGGCCGCTTTTCTGGTCGCTCTTCGCGCCAAGGGGGAGTCCGTCGACGAGGTCGTCGGCTTCCGTGACGCCATCCTGTCCGCCGCGCTACCGATCGATATCTCGACCGATGCCGTCGACATCGTGGGCTCTGGGGCCGACCCGATCGGGGTCATCAACGTGTCGTCGATCGCAGCCATGGTGGTCTCGGCCGCTGGCGTTCCCGTCATCAAGCACGGAAACAAGGCCGCGAGCTCGAAATCGGGCGCAAATGACGTTCTGACGGCTCTGGGAATCAACATCTCACTCGAGCCCGACCGGGTCGCGCGCGTTTTCGCCGAAATCGGCGTGACCTACATCAACGCAATGGTGTTTCACCCCGGATTCCGAAACGCCGGTCCGGTCCGCCAAGATTTGGCGATTCCGACGATTTTCAATGTTCTTGGACCGCTCTGCAACCCAGCACGCCCAGAGGCGAACGCGCTCGGGATGTCGAACCCCGCTCGCATACCGCTCGCTGTCGGGCTCTTCCAACAACGCGGCGCAACGGCACTCGTTTACCGAGGCGAAGACGGTATCGACAAGATCACGACGACGGGACACTCCAAGGTGTTCGAGGTCAGCCGCGGAAGCGTCACCGAGCACGATTTTGACCCGCGCGAAGTTGGATTCACGTATTCGTCCATCGACGACATTCGCGGGGGGACTCCCGATGAAAACGCTGCGTTGGCTAGAACGGTTCTCGCGGGGGAGAAAAGCGCCGCACGTGACATCATCCTGTTGAACTCGGCCGCCGGAATCGTCGCACATCGGCTGTCGAACAATCCGGCTGAGCGCGATCGGTCGTTTGTCGTCCGAATGGCCGAGGCCGTCGAGGTCTCAGCTCAGTCGATTGATTCCGGTGCGGCGAGCGCGAAACTCGACGCCTGGGTCGCCGCGAGTAATTAGGGAAGTGGGGTTTAAACGCCCTGATTTAGGCGCTATTCACTTGTTCTGACATAATGTGTATTATCGGATAAAGCAATTGCTGGAAAAAGTCAGTCGAGGCGCTCCAGCAGCTCGATTAGCCCCGGCGGACCCACCACGGGCGCTTCTGCACGAAGTTCGGCGGTCGTCCACCAGCGTAAATCGATAACGTCGTGGTGTTCGGATTCGGTCCAGCCGGTGGTGTCGAGTTCGAACTCGGTCACCGCGAAGTGAAAAAAGTGATCGACGTAGGAATGAAAACGCTGTCCATCGGGCCAGTCCCAATAACCAGAAATGCTCTCGACGAGCTCACCCAGGTCCGCCACCTCGACCACAAGGCCCGTTTCTTCTCGCAGTTCGCGCACCGCCGCGACAATCGGCGTCTCACCCTCGTCAATACCGCCACCCGGCGTAATCCAGCGCGGCGCGAGACCCGTATGGGCCTCAAAGTGCGTGTGCATCAAGAGGAAGCGTTGGTCCGCCCGCTGCAGAATCACCCGCGCTGTTTCGCGGTGTTTCATGTGCTCGCGGCCGTCGGGGTGAATCACGATCGTCGTTGGTCCATCCAGCCGAATATCCGCATCGACAGTTGCACCATCGGACCGATTCCGACGACGAACAGCACGGTGCCGAGGCCGACCGGGCCGCCGAGCGCGAATCCGATGAGCATCGCGCCACCTTCGATGATGGTCCGCACGATCCAGATTGGCTTTCGGAACTTTGCGACCGCTCCGGTCATCAGTCCATCCCGCGGACCGGGACCGAGGCGCGCCCCGATGTACATCCCGGTTCCCACGGCGATGCTGACCATCCCGAGCAGGTACCAACCAATCTGACCGACAAGTCCGCCGATGGGTGGTGCAGGAACCCACTGCAGTGACAAATCAACAAAAGGGCCGATGAGAAGCGCGTTAAAGACTGTCCCCAGACCCGGCATTTGCTTGAGCGGAATCCACAACAGCAGAACAAGTGCGCTCGCGAGCACCGTCGCCAGCCCGAAGCTCAAACCCGTGATGTTCGCGATTCCTTGCCCAAAGACGTCCCACGGAGCGAGCCCGATCGAGGCGCGAATGAGGAAGGCGATCCCGAGCCCGAACAGGTATAGACCG
This sequence comes from Microbacteriaceae bacterium, assembly GCA_044237445.1. Taxonomy (GTDB): domain Bacteria; phylum Actinomycetota; class Actinomycetes; order Actinomycetales; family Microbacteriaceae; genus MWH-TA3. Next base: position 12,793 of record JBIIFF010000010.1, read on the forward strand.
ACAACCAATCGAACGAGAACGAGAGGTTTGGGAAACGACAGAGTGGACACGCCCTCGAGCTACTGCCCGAAATAACCGGTGTCGCCGACAAGTCGCGTGTTGTCGGCGGGAACGGGGTCGACCGCGGCCGACACAATTTCGGCGGCGAACTCGTCGACGTTGTACAACTTCCCCACCGCTTCTTTGCGCGCCTCGATGGTGCCGGGGCTGGAGCGATCCAACAGCGTCGCTGTGACCGTTCCCTCGATCATGTCAGCGGACACCACAACGAAGTCGATTCCGTCCGCGGCCAGCGAGGGAATCATCTCGCGCAGTGCATCCTCGCCCGCCCGCTTGGACAGTGCGACGGGAAGGTATTCCGGCATCGTGTCAACGGTCCGAATGAAGTGCGCCTGGTGGCTCGTGATAAAGACCACGCGCGAACCGCGGTGCAGGAGCGGCCTGAGTGTCTCGAGGGCATTGACCTGAGCGTCGCGGTTGAGGCGCATCGCATAATCGTCCCCTTTGCCGGATTCCATTCCCCCGGACGCATTAAGCACGAGGATGTCGAGTCCCCCGAACTTGTCCTCGAGGATGCCGCGCAGGCGCGTCATCGAGGCGTAATCGGTCAGGTCGGCACCGACCACAATCGCGTCTCCGCCGCTCTCGAGAATCCCGGCCGCAACTTTTTCCGCGCGGGCTTCCTTATCGCGATAGTTGATGGCGACGCGGGCTCCGGCCTCGGCAAGGAAACCGGCCGTCTCCGCGCCGATCCCACGGGACGAACCAGTCACGAAGGCTGTCTTGCCCGCGAGTTGGCCGGGGGTCAAAGGATTTGAACTCATGGGTTCGAAACTATCACGCTGGCGTGCCGTGATACCGTGCCCACGTGACGTTTCGTGCCACCGAACACCCCTTCTTCGCGGGACCCGCTCCGCGCGTGTTCGCTCACCGCGGTTTGCACCTCGACGTACCCGAAAACTCCGCGAGCGCTTTTCGGGCGGCGGTGGACGCCGGAGTCAGTTTCATCGAGACGGATGTCGTGGGGTCGAAGGACGGTGTCGCGATGATCAGCCACGACACAGTTCTCGACCGAGTATCCGACCGATCCGGCCGCGTCGGCAGCCTCACCGCGGCGCAATTAGCGCAGGTCGACCTCGGTGGCGAAGGGTTCATTTCCCTCGCGCAGGCGCTCGAGCAATTCCCCGAAACCCGGTTCAACATCGATGTAAAGGAAGCGACCGCCATCAATGGCGTGGTGTCCGCGGTCCACGACGCCGGAGCGTTGGACCGCGTGTTGTTGACATCGTTCAGTGCGGCGCGCCGCCGCGCCGTCACACGACGGATGCCCACCGTGGCGTCCAGTGCGTCCGCGACCGAGTTTCTCGCGCTCTCCAGCGCAATTCGGCTGGGGTTCACCCCTCCCCTCCCCCTCATTCACGCACTGCAGATTCCCGAGCGAGGAAATGGTTTGACGTTCGTCACCGAACAACTCGTTGACCGCTACCATCGGCTCGGGCTCGAGGTACACGTCTGGACCGTCGACGACGAAGCAACGATGCGACGGTTGTTGTCCATGGGCGTTGATGGAATCGTGACGGATCGGGCCGATATCGCGCTCGCAGTTGTTGATTCATAGGCAATTCATTAGTCCTGCTCAGGAATATTTCACTTCCCTCTGCCTTTATAAGAAGTAGGCCACAAGCCACGAGGAGGCAACCATGAACAACAAACAGCTGCGGGGATCCCGCCTAGGATCGATCAGCCACGAAAGCGAAGAGGGTGTCGATTTTGTCGAAACCCAAATCGTCACATTCCGCACCGAGGATGACGAGGAATTCACCGTCACCTTCATGATCGGTGTCGACCTGCCCTACGACTGGAAATCACCGCGCACAAGCAAAGTTGGGCGCCGCCTGGACGCCAAGGGCAAGCCCATCGTCGGAGTCGACCCCAACGCGCCGTTGCCGTTGCCGCCCACCGTCACTCACTGGGAACAGCTGATGAAGCGGCGCACCATTGAGGAACTCGAAGTCATTTTGGCCGATCGCATAGCGGAAGGACGCGCCAACGGCGAGTTTGACGCCGTTTCACTTCGGAAATCCGCTTAGCGGCCGAAAAACCAGCGTCCAACTCCCCACCCGGAAATCCGGAGCAGGGCTTCGACGACAATTCCCAGGTGCATTTTCGACCGGCCGAGGGCTCGTTCAATAAACGTGATCGGGTGTTCGATAATCGTGCCGTCACGTTGCTCTATCCGATCGGCAATTTCAATTTGAAAGCAATATCCGCTCGACGCAATTGTCTCGAGCCGAAGTTGCCTCAGAGTCTCGACCCGGAGCACTCGAAACCCAGCGGTCATGTCCCGAAGCCGTGACCGAAGCGCGAACCGCGCAAAAGCGTTGCCCGTGCGGGACACCACTTGGCGGGCGACACTCCAGCCATCGACGCGCCCGCCGGTGACCCAGCGCGACCCGAGCACGAGGTCTGCGGTGACGCCCCGCGCCACAGCGAGGAGGGTCGGAATCACGCGAGGGTCGTGTGAACCGTCGGCATCAATCTGGACCACCCAGTCGTAGTCCCGGTCGAACGCCCAGCGAAAACCCGCGATGTAGGCGTGGCCGAGGCCGCGTTGGGAGCTGCGATGAAGCACATGCACGGAAGGGTGTGCTCGGGCGAAATCGTCGGCGAGTTGGCCGGTTCCGTCCGGGGATGCATCGTCGACCACCAACACGTCGACGCTGGGTCGGATCGCGCAGATGGCGTCCAGAACAGACGCCAGCGACTCACGTTCGTTGAACGTGGGGACGATGACCAGAGCGTCACTCATTCGCGACGGGACCGTCGAAGCCCAATGATCGGGACAACTCCCATGATGATGAGTGCCCATTCCAATGGCAATCCGATGACGCTCGCCGGGGTGACGACGGTCGACAGTGGCACATCCGCCACCATCACGCCCGGCGTGAACGGTTCGAGTCGATCGAGGTCACTACCGTCGGGCGCGATGACTGCGCTGACCCCAACCGTCGATACGTTGACGACCGAACGACCGGTTTCCACCGCGCGAGTTCGAGCGATACCGAGCTGCTGGATGCTCTCGTCCGTCCGCCCGAAATCGGAGTTGTTGGTCGGGGCGAAAATCACATTCGCGTCCTCCGCAAGCATCTGACGGAATAGCGCATCGTCGACGATGTCATAACAGATCGCAATTCCTGCGATTGCATCGCCTACCGTCATCACGGTGTCCCTGGTCCCCTTCGTGTAGTCACGCGGCACCATGTCGAACATCGACGGTGCGAGCGGATAGAAGAATTCCCGATTCGGCAGATACTCGGCGAACGGGACGGGGTGAATCTTGTCGTATTGATCGACCGCTCCCCTGCCCGCTTCCCACTGCAACACCGAGTTGAAGACTTTGTCGCCGTCGACCGTGATGGTTCCGAAAATGAACGGGACACCGTGAGTCGATGAGATGGAATCGGCCAAGGCGGCAACGTCCGCCGAACGAAGCGGGTCGATATCCATCGCGTTCTCTGGCCAGATGATGACGTCGATATCCTCGAGCGACGCGGCGTTCATCGCGTCGACGTGTTTCGCGATGGCGTCTCCCTGTCGTGCAGAGGAGAACAGGGCGGAATCACTGTTTCCCTGGACAGCGGCGACGCGGATACTGCCGTTCGGCGCCGATGCCAACAGCAGATAGGGACCGGGCAACAGCAACAGAACGGACACGGTAATGCCCGACAAATGAATCGCTTTGCCGCGCACAATTGAGACGTTTTGCCAGGTGAGGACGCACGCGACAACCGCGAGCACAATGACAGCGCTCGCCCCCGTCACTCCGAACAGTGTGACGAGATAACGAAACGGCGAGTCGACAAGACCGTGACTGACGCGCGCCCACCCGAAACCGCCCCACGGCCACTGTGCGGCAATCGCTTCGCGCGCGACCCAGGCCGTCGCAATGAAGAACGACCCGAGTAGGCGGCCACTGACGGAGTGCAGGTTCAACGTGTCCACTCCGCGCCACGCCGCGCCGATGGCAATACCGCCGACGGCGAACAACACGGTTTGCAGGCCGGTGAGTCCGAGCCATGGAGCGAGCCCGAGATAGGCGGAGACCCATTTCGCGGCGGCTCCGTAATAGACAAACCCGGTGACCGCTCCGAGGATTATCGACTGCCCGATGCTGGCTCGACGAAAGGCGAAGACCATGAGTGGCAGCCCGATGAACATCAGTGGCCAAATTCCGGGTTGCGGGAATGCCAGGCTCGCGACGAACGCACCGATTCCGGCCTGCGCGAGTCGAAGGACGAAAGCGTTCACGTCATCAGCCTATTCGCTATAGTGACGCGGAATCGGCGACGATACCGCGTCGAATGAGGGGAATGGTGTCCCTCGCGACGGCCGCGAGAGCGGGTTCGGCGACGTGCGAAATCTGGTCGAGCGAGTCGATGACCTGTTTCGCCCACCGCACGAAATCGCCACCCGCCAATCCGCATTCGCGGAGGACATCGTCCAGACGCTGACCCTTCGCCCACCGTTGAATGCCCAGAGCCAGTCCGAAGGCGAGCGGAGGCGTGATCTCGAGGTCCTCGTCGGACTCCGAGTCACTGAGTGAATCCCAGACCCGCTCCATCGCGGTGGTCACGTCCCCGAACGCACCCTTGGGGACGCGAAGGTTCGTGTTGTAGTCGTCGTCACGTCTCGCCTCGTACATGACAGTCGACAGCGCGGCAGCTAGCAGAGGCCCGTCCATCCCGTCCCACAGCTGCGCCCGCAGACATTCGGCGATGAGCAGGTCGCGTTCGCCGTAGATCCGCTTGAGCGCCGTCCCGGCGTCCGTCAGGGTGTAGTCATCGCCGTCGCGCTCGAGATACCCGTGCTTGTCGAGAACCCGGCACACACGATCGAAGACGCTCGCGATTGCCCCTGTCTTGTTTTTGATTTGGTTCGCGAGCCGGTCGGTTTGGCTCTGCAGTTTCCAAAAACGCTCACCCCACCGCGCGTGCTTCTCGCGGTCCGGGCAGTGTTGACAGGCGTGTTTGCGCAAGCGCCCGCGCAACGTTTCGATCTGGTCGGCGCGCTTTTTGGCGACGGCGTGGGGCGTGTGACCGCCCCGCTGCGTCTTGCCCTCCAGGTCGGTGAGCTCGCGACGAATTTTGGAATACTCGCGGAAATCTCCCAGGTGGCAGGCCATTGCGGCCGCGTAATCGGCCAGTGACTTTTGATTGTTGCGAACCGTGACGGCGAGGTCGACCACGGCTCGGTCCGCCTGGAACTGGGCGAAGGACTGTTCGAGGATCTCACGCGCCGCGTTTCGACCGTAGCGTTCGATGAGGTTGACGGCCATGTTGTAGGTCGGCACGAAACTCGAATACAACGGGTAGGACCGACGGGACGCCAACATACCGAGCGCGTGCGGATTCATGCCGTCGCGCCACACAATCACCGAATGACCTTCGACATCGATGCCACGACGCCCGGCGCGACCCGTCAATTGGGTGTACTCCCCCGGCGTGATCGCCACGCGGGACTCGCCGTTGTACTTGTCCATCTTTTCGAGCACCACGCTGCGGGCGGGCATGTTGATGCCCAGAGCAAGTGTCTCGGTCGCGAAAACCAACTTGACCAGTTTTCGGCGAAACAAATGCTCGACGATTTCTTTGAACACGGGAATCAAGCCGGCGTGGTGCGAGGCTACCCCCGCCATCAGCGAGTCTTCCCATTCGTGGAAACCGAGTGACGCCAGGTCGTCCCCAGACAGGTGCGCCGTGCGCGACTCGATCACGGAATGGATTTCGTCGCGTTCCTCGGGCGTCGTCAGAACCTCGCCCGAAAACAGAACGTCCCGCACCGCGTTGTCACAGCCTTTACGGGAGAAAATGAAGAAAATTGCGGGCAACATGGTGTGGTCGGCCAACACCGACGCGATGTCGACGGGACCGATTCTGCGCTCGCGGATTCGCTCGCGCGGAACAAAACGGCGGCCTCGGCCGCCCGATTGCCCGCCCTCGAACCGGTGTTGACCACGGCCGAGCCCCTGGACATCGCGGTGAATGCGCGGCGGGTTTTGGTGCTCGCCCCCCGGCTCGAACAACTCATACAGCTCTCCGCGGGCATAGACGTGCTGAAAAAGTGGAACGGGTCGATCCTCCGACACGATGATGTCCGTTTTACCTCGAACTGCGCCCAACCACTCGCCGAACTCTTCGGCATTCGACACAGTCGCTGACAGCGACACGAGGGCGACGTCGTGCGGGAGGTGCAGAATCACTTCTTCCCACACGGGTCCGCGGAACTTGTCCGCGAGATAGTGCACTTCGTCCATAACGACGAAGCGCAGGTCCTGCAGCAGGTCGCTCGACGCGTACAGCATGTTCCGAAGAACCTCCGTCGTCATGATGACGATTCGCGCGGTCGGATTGATGCTCGTGTCGCCCGTCAGTAGCCCGACTTCACCCTCACCGTAGATTTTCTGGAGGTCCTGAAACTTCTGGTTCGACAGCGCCTTCATGGGCGTCGTATAGAACGTCTTGTCCGTCATGGTCTGTTGGGACAGATACACGGCATAGTCGGCGACGATGGTTTTACCTGCTCCGGTCGGAGCCGCGACAAGGACTCCCCGACCCTTGTCCAGCGACTCACAGGCCGCTATCTGGAAGGCATCGAGCGGGAACGGCTGCGAGCGACGGAATTCGTCGAGAGTGACCGACACTACGCCATCGCCTTGGCCAACGCCCGGGCACGACGCTTGTCGTTGATCCAGGCGATGAACGCGGCGAGGAAGTACAGCCCGAGCATGGGAATGGCGAGAAGGAACATTGCAATGACGTCAGCGGCCGGGGTCGCCACGGCGGCAAACGCGGTGACGCCGACGACCGCCCAGCGCCAACCGGCAAGGATCCCTTTCGCGGAGAGTACGCCGGCGAAGTTCAACAGGACGAGGAACACGGGTAGGACGAATCCGACACCGATGGCGAGCACGAACTTGATTGAAAAATCGAGGTAATACTTGGCCGTCAACAGCGTGGTGGACCCGTCGGGGGCAAAACCGGTCATGATCTCGACGACGTGCGGGAAGAGCCACCAGCCCATCGTGCAGCCGGCGAGAAACAGCGGGATCGCGGTGAGGATGAAGCCGAGCGCGAAACGACGTTCACGGCGAACCAGCGCGGGTGTGACAAACGCCCACACCTGCCACAACCAGACCGGACTCGCGCACACAATCCCCACGGTCAGTGCAATCGCCATCTTGGTGTCGAACGCCTCCGAGATCGAGGTGTAGTTGATCTGGGCGATGCGATCGTTGCTCTCGGCGACGGTCAGAAGAGGGAGCGAGAGCTGAGACCACACGACGTCGGCAACGAGAAAGCCCGCGACCGAGAAAACAGCAATCGCGAGCGCGGATTTGACAAGGCGCTTGCGGAACTCAACGAGGTGTTCGCCGAGGGACATCCGCCGCTCGGAATTCCGCGCCATCGTTACTCGGTGGTTTTGGGTTTGGTTTTGGGCTCGTCATCCTTGGACGGCGCCATGCCACTGCGGAAAATCTTCAATGATTCCGCGAGGCTTTTCGCCAAACCGGGAAGCTTGGGAGCGCCGAACACGAGAAGGATGACGAAGAGCAGAATTAGGAAGTGCCAACCGGTGAGGTTTCCCATTGTGATTTTCTCCTTGCGTCGTTGATTCAGTCTAACGCTGACTAGCTCGTTTGCGCATACGCGTCGAGGGCTCGACGCGCAAACGCGGCAACATCCGCCCGCACATCGGCGGGTTCCACAATCGAGGCGATGCCGGACAAGACGCTGATCATCCGAACGGCGACTTCCGAGTGGGAAAACGGAACGGTGAGACGCGCGCTGTCGTCAGTGAATACGGGTGCGTAGCCGGGTCGACGATACCCCGCGATGAGCGACATGGCCTGGGGATCGATGACGAGTTCGACGTGGATGTCGTTCTCGCTCTCATTGAACAAATCCGACGTCAACGCGAGCGGGTCGACGGTCCTCACTTCGATGGGCGTGTCCGAGACCACCAGCGAATCCATACTGTCCAGATTGAAGGTGCGAACCTCGCCCGCTTGGTAGCAGTGGCCTTTGACGTAGCGTTGTGCCCCTTTGATGTGCTGGCGATACGGATCGACCTCGCGAACCGATGGTTCGCCTTGATTGTTGACGTATCGGAAGCTGATGCGCACCTGGTCGTCGATCGCATCCTGAATCGTGTTCGCCGTGGCGTTGTCGCGGTCAACCGCAACCGCGAACGCATCCGTCGCGATGTTGGTGTCGGTTCCGCGCAGTTTGGCGATGAGTCCGTCGAACGCGGGCAAACGCCGATAGTGCGGGTGAGCCTTGAGGAGTTCCAGGCCCGCGAGGAAGATCGAGCGTTGGCGGGCGTTGAAGGGGGTCGGAACGTGCAGGAGTTCCGCGACGGTCAGGATGATGACCCCGTTGTCCTCGAACGCCTCCCAGTCGATGTTGAAGAGTTCGGTTTCGAAGTTGAACCGTGCCTCGTTGGCTCCGCCGTCACACGCAATCGTCGTGACCGCCGAAATGACTTTCTCGCGCGTTGTCCCGAACTGTTTCGCGACCTCGTCCACCGTGACCGACCCGCGCAACAACACGAACGGAACGATCGCGAGGAACAGGTTCAACCTGTCCCGAGCGCTGTTACCCAGCGGCTTAGCCATGGTCGGACTCCAATTGCCGGAGGCGGTCGATGACGGCGGAACGCAATGATGCGGGCTCGAGCACGATCGCTTCGGCACCGTATTCGCAGAGTTCGTCGGCGAGCACCGCTTCGTCCAGATAGTGAATCGTGTACACGTCGCCGTCGACCTCGGTACCGCGTCGATGAACGAGATTCATCGCAGCCTTGGTGTTGGGAGTTACTCGGATGGTCGCTGACAGGGAATCCCACAGAGCATCGAGGTGCTCGATGAACAAGTCCGCGGCGTGATTGTCCGGCGCTTGCGCGGGTTTAACCTTGTCTGGGATCGACACCTTGCCAACGATCCGCCGCAACAGGAACGTTCGTTCGGCGTCTCGGTCATGGTCGAAGGCGAGCACATGCCATCGACCGTCGTAGTTCACCATGGATAACGGGGTCACGGTTCGCAGTTCATATTTGGCTTGACCGGGCTTGAGGTACGGAAACTGGACCGGCTGGTTCTTGGATATTGCCGAGGCAATTTCGGGATATGCGACGTCATGGGTGTCGACCCGAGGAGCCGATTCCGCCGCAATGGCGTCTTTACCGTCCGCAGCTGCCAGCCTGAGAAGCGCTTCGTTCGCCTCCACCGAGTGAGCGCTTTCGCTCCACACGGCGCTCGCCGCGGTCAAGAGAGACAGTTCGGCGGGAGTGAACGAAAACGAATAGTCCTTTTTCGCGATCGAATAGACCGCGTCCGCCGGATTCTCGGTGGCCGAGGTTTTGAGCGGAATGCCCATCGACTTGAGTTCTTCCTTGTCCCGTTCGAACTTTTTGTTGAGAGCATCGGTCGCGCCGTCGCGTCGAAAATCATCGCGGTAGCCCCGAACCAGGGTGAAAATGTCCAGTTTGGACATTCCGCGGTCGGACGGCATCAGGGCAAGGAGCAAACAGAACAGGCGTTCTTCCGCCGAAACCGCGCCGTCTTGGTTTTCCGTCACGGGGTAACTCTAATTGGCGAACGAGTCGAAAAGCCGACTATTTGTGAGGATTTGAAACTATTTCGTTCCGAGAATGTCAATGACGAAGATCATGGTCGAATTCGCGGGGATGCTGGTCGGTTCCTGACCGGCGGGATAGCCCTCACTGGGCGGAATTGACACGATTACGCGCGAACCGATTGTTTGCCCGATGAGCGCTGCGGCGAAGCCGGGAACTACCCCGACGCCCGCATTGTCGATGAACGACTGGGCAACCAAGTCCACCGGCTTGTCGCTTTCCCACGTCGTGTCGAAGACCGCGCCTCCCCAGATGACCCCCAGGTAGTGGGTGACCACCGTTTGCCCCTCGGTGATGACGTCTCCGTCACCCTTGGTCAGGGTCGCGATTCGAAGGTCGGTTGGGGGCGCCGTCTTGGGAACTGCGATTCCCGGCCTTCCGTCGGGGGCCGAGGTGACGGCCGGCATTCCGTCCCGACCTAGCTGCGGCAACCCGCTCGCGGCGTGTGGAAAGACCCCCAGCACGTCAAACACGATGACGACGGTGTCGTTCGGGGCGAGACCGGTACCGCCCACGTCGCCGAAGATGTCTTCGGTTGTTCCGGTGAGCGTGAAACGCTCGCCTTCGCCCTGGCACATAAATGCGTCGCTGAGCATGTTCTCGCCCGCCTTGATGGAAAGGCGTTGGGGCGGGGCGCCGTCTAGACCGTAGTTCGTCGCTGTCAATATGGTTTGATCGGTACCCGAGTAGACGGTCGCTTCGAAGTCGACGTACGAACCATCGTTAACCTTCGCGACGGAATCCTCTGCTCGAATTACGGTTTCGACGCTCGCGTCACGTCCCACGAACGGAGTGGGAAAGTCAACGACGGGAACCGCACCGAGTAAACCTGACACCTCAACTTGTTCGGCGGACCCGCTGCCGAGCGGGTTGACACAGGACGAAGCGGGGACCGAACAGCCGACCATTACGACGGCGACAACACTCGCGGACACGGCCACGGACATGGCTCGGATAACACGGCGCACAGGGACCTCTTTCGACACGGTCACAGTCTATTCGCCGAGGCGCCGGGCGTTATCCGCGAGGGCTTCGGCGTCCCGTTGAACCCGACGAATTCGCTTCGCAGACTGTTCGCGGTCCCCGACCGCACCGGGAGTCCAGGTTTCAATGTCGACATCGTCGAACTCAGGTTTCGTTTTGCGCTGAGGCTTGGGCGGAATGACACCCGGCGACAACCTTCGACTCGTGATGAGAAAGCCGGTGTGTGCGACCATGCGGTGATCGGGTCTGACCGCGAGCCCTTCGACGTGCCAGCCGCGCACGATGGTCTCGAACCCGTCAGTGCGCGTGAACCCACCGTGATGCCGGAGTGCTTCGACCGTGCGCGACATTTGGGTGACCGTCGCGACGTAACAGACAACCACACCGCCGGGCGTGAGAGCGTCGGCGACCGCGTCTACGCACTCCCACGGTGCGAGCATGTCGAGAACGACCCGGTCGACCTCGCCCGAGGCGAACGCGGTGGGCAGCGATTCGACCAAATCGCCCACGATGATTCGGTGATTCGCCGGTTTTTCTCCGAAATAACCTTCGATGTTGGCGGCGGCAATCTGGGCGAACTCGTCGCGTCGTTCGAACGACGTCACGGACCCCGACTCCCCCACCGCTTGCAATAGGGACAGCGTTAGCGCGCCACTGCCGACACCCGCTTCGACCACCACGGATCCCGGGAAGATGTCCCCGAACGTCACGATGTGGGCGGCGTCTTTCGGGTACACGATGGCCGCGCCGCGCGGCATCGACATCGCAAAGTCGCTGAGGAGAGGCCGAAATGCGAGGTATTCGGTGCCGTGTGAATTGGTGACGACGGATCCGTCGGTCAGCCCAATCAGTAACTCGTGTGCGAGGACACCGCGATGCGAATGCAGTTCACCGCCCTCGACGAGCGACACGGTGTGGTGGCGACCCTTTTCGTCCGAAAGCTGAACACGGTCGCCCCACTGATACGGCCCGCGATGCGGACGGCTCATCCGCGCACCTCGGCGAAAACCTCACGAATGTGCGAGACATCGCGCCCGACGAGTGTCTGCCATTTGACGTAATTGACGCTGTCGGGTACCGGAACGTGCATCGGAGCAACAATCGTGACCGCACCGGCGGCAACCGCGCTCGCGGACCCTGGTCCCGAATCTTCTAGGGCGACACAGTCCTTCGCCGACGCACCAACTACCGCAGCCCCGAGCTGATAAGGGTCGGGGTGAGGTTTCGGGTGGGTCACGTCCTGCCCGGAAATCACGCCGGCAAAAAGCCCCAGCGCATCGGCGATGAAGTGCGCGGTTGAGCGATACGACATCGTCACCATGACCTGCGGGATTCCGGCCTCGTGAATGCTGTGCAACAGTTCACGCGCACCCGGTCGCCACGGAATCTGACGCGCCGACATTTCGTCAACCTCGTCCACCATCCGCTGGACGATGACGTCGATGGGAAGGTCGACGCCTTTGCTCTGCAGAAACTCGGCGGCGTTGGGCAGACCGCTTCCAATTAGCGTGAAGCCATCTGCCTCGGACCACTCGCCGCCGTATTCTTCGACCAGTCGTTGCTCAGAGATCAACCAGTACGGTTCCGAGTCGACAATTGTTCCGTCGAGGTCCCACAACACGGCCTGAAGGTTCGTCTCGCTCACGTCGTTGAGTCTAGACGCGTCTATTGTGGGAAGCGGACAAGGAAGGACGTCGATGACAGTGTTCTCTGCGAAAACGGGTCGACCGCTGATCGTGGCATTCGAGGGCTGGAACGACGCGGGAGACGCCGCGACGTCCGCCGTCCGCGCGGTGATCGAACGTTATTCGCTCGACGCGACGTTTTCGATTGACACCGAGGTGTTTTACGACTACCAGCAGGTGCGTCCCACCATCGAATACATTCCCGACGAGGGCCGCCGAATCAACTGGCCGACCGCGTCCCTGTTTACCCCCAGCGACATCTCGACGAACGTTCACGTTTTGTTGGGCACCGAACCGTCCCGATCCTGGCCAACGTTCGCTGCCACGTTCTTGGACGAAGCGCTCGCCGCCGACATCACCGGCGTTATCGTCTTGGGGGCGGCACTGGCCGAAGTCCCCCACACGCGTCCGATTGAGGTCGGCAAGACAAGCGACAACGTGCAGGTGCGCGAGTCCGTTGGGTGCGAGCGTTCGCAGTACGAGGGTCACATCGGCATCACGACGGTGGTCGCGCAGTTCGCCGAGCAGGTCGGTATCCCCTCGGTTTCGCTGTGGGCGGGAGTTCCCCACTATGCACTCAATTCGCCGTCCCCCAAAGTGACGTTGGCGCTGCTCGAGGAATTGAATTCGTTCGCGGAATTGGACATCGACCTGACCGAATACCGCGCGCAGTCGGCTGAGTGGGAGGAAACGGTCAACGACATCGCCGAGGGCGACGATGACATGAGCGACTACATCCAACGCCTCGAAGAGGAGCGCGACGCGGCGAGTGCACCGGACGCCTCGGGTGACGCGATTGCCGCCGAGTTCGAGGAATTTCTGCGCAAAAGCGACGAGGGTCCGCACACGCCCTAGGGCTGGATGACACCCATCGTCAGAAGCACCAGAATCGTGCCTCCGAGCAGGATTCGGTAGATGGCGAACGGCAGGAAGCTGTACTTCTTGAGGTAGTTCATGAGGAGCGCGATGACCGCGAGCCCGACGGCGAAGGCGACGGCGGCGGCGGCCCCGATTTCGAGCCAACTGAAGGCGATGGCGGGAATCGTCGACTCGCCGGTGATCTGGTCTTTGAGGGCGTTGTACGTCTCGTAGAGTCCGCTCGCGAGGACGGCGGGTATCGCGAGTAGGAAGGCGAAACGCGCTGCGGCGGAGCGGTTGAAACCGAGTGCACGGGCCATCGAGATGGTGGCCCCGGAACGAGAGACACCGGGAATGAGCGCGAGGGCTTGGGCGATGCCGATTGCGACGCCCTGGGATAGCTTCATGTCGGCGAGAATCCGATCCTTTCGCGCAAACGTGTCCGCAAGCCAGAGGATGATTCCGAAAATCACGAGAACTGCCCCGATCAACCAGAGCGAACGAAACGTTTCGCGAATAGTGTCCTGGAAAAGGATCCCGAGCACAGCGATGGGGATTGTGCCACCGATGATGAACCAGCCCATTCGCGCCTGAACGCGCTGTTCGGGGGTGAGGTACTTGCCGGCCCCGCGACGCTGGGAGAAGACCGACAGGAACCACGCGCGAATGATGTTCGCGATGTCTTTGCGGAAATACAGCAGTACCGCCAGTTCCGTCCCGATTTGGGTGATGGCCGTGAAGGTCGCACCGGGGTCTTCCGCACCGGGCAACACCAATCCTGCGATGCGCAGGTGGGCGCTCGACGAGATCGGCAGGAATTCCGTCAACCCCTGAATGAGCCCGAGGATCAGCGCGGGAACAATGTTCGCGTAG
>JBIIFF010000067.1:0-7317 GCA_044237445.1 Microbacteriaceae bacterium
CGAAGATTTCAGCTGACTTTCCCGCCCTCACCCTCGATTTTGTTTTGACGTTTCACACCGAGGGTGGCACGCTCGGGCGTCCGACCATCGCGCGTGCTCTGCTGGAACTCGGAGTGGTGGGGTCGGTGAGCGAGGCGTTTGACGAGATTCTCGCGCCGGACAACGAAAAGTATTTTGTTGGGCACTACGCGCCGACGATCGAACGGGCTATCGAGGTCGTGGTGGCCGCGGGTGGCGTGCCCGTGTTTGCGCACCCCTGGACCGCCGAACGAGCGTCGCTGGCGCGGCCCGGATTGTCGGACGAGGAAATCGACGCCAAATTCGGTGCCCTCGTGGACCGCGGGCTCGCAGGTCTCGAAGTCCACCACAGTGAAAACACTCCGGTCGGGCGGGAGCGCCTTGCGGCAATCGCGGCTCGCTACAATCTCATCGTCACCGGCTCGAGCGATTACCACGGTGATGGTATGAAGCCGGTCCTGCCGGGTGCGCACACGACTGATCCGGTCATGTTCGAGCGGATAGCCGCGCTGGGCACGGGATCGAACATCGTCTGGGCCTAGCGGTCCGCGATTTCTAGGACGACGTGCGGCGACGGTCGCGCTGACGGGGAGCCCCGGCAGGTTTGTCGGACATCGGTGAGTTTGACGTGCCACCGGCGTTCCCGCCCTGGCGTAGAGGCCGGCTGGTGGTTTTCTCGACACGGGGAACGGACGTCGCTTTCAGACGGCCTTTTGTGCCCTCGGGGATGTCCAGGTCCGTATAGAGGTGCGGCGAGGACGAATAGGTTTCGGCGGGTTCGAGCGGCAGATCGAGTGCCCGCCCGATGAGCGCCCACTTGTGCATGTCGTCCCAATCAACAAAGGTCACGGCGATTCCGGTGCGGCCCGCGCGGCCGGTGCGACCCACGCGGTGCAGATACGCCTTGTCGTCTTCCGGAATCGTGTAGTTGATGACGTGGGTGACGTCGTCGACGTCGATTCCACGGGCCGCGACGTCGGTCGCGATGAGAACATCCTTTTTGCCGGCCTTGAAGGCTGCCATTCCGCGTTCGCGTGCTTCTTGGCTCATGTCACCGTGGACGGCGACGGCATTGAAACCTCGGTCGACGAGTTCATCGGTGAGTTTCGAGGCGCTTCGCTTGGTTCGCGTGAAAACGACGGTCTTGCCACGCCCCTCAGCCATGAGGATTCGCCCCACGACCTCGTCCTTGTCGAGGTTGTGCGCCCGATAGATCACGTGCTTGATGTTGGCCTGGGTCAAGCCCTCGTCGGGGTCACTGGCGCGAATGTGAATCGGCTTGGTCATGAACCGACGAGCCAGCGCAACGATGGCACCGGGCATCGTCGCCGAGAACAGCATGGTGTGGCGCTGGGCGGGGGTCTGGGCGAAGAGTTTTTCGACGTCGGGCAAGAACCCCAGGTCGAGCATTCGGTCGGCTTCGTCGAGAACCATGACCTCGACGTGAGCGAAGGACAGCAACTTTTGGCTTGCCAGGTCGAGCAAACGACCGGGGGTTCCCACGATGATTTGTGCGCCCGCCTTGATTTTGTCGACCTGTTCCTCGTAGGCCTTACCGCCATAAATCGCCGCGACGGTGGTCGAGCGGTTACTCGTTGCGATTTCCATGTCCTCGGTCACCTGAACGGCGAGCTCGCGGGTGGGCACGACAATGAGAGCTTTGACTCCGGGTGCCGGATTCAGCCCCAACTTTTGGACCAGCGGAAGGCCGAACCCGAAGGTTTTTCCCGTCCCGGTCTTTGCCTGGCCGATGATGTCCTGGCCGGTCAAGGCGAGCGGAATGGTCTGCTCTTGGATAGGAAAAGGCTCGTTGATGCCACGAGCGGCCAGCGCATCGGCGATGTCATCGTCGATGCCAAGATCACGGAAAGTCACAAAATACCCAATCGGTTGTAAATACCTAGTCTACCCGTTGGCTCGGACTCTCTATGCTGGAGGCGTGGCGAGCATATTTAGGAGACGAACGGCGATCCCCGCGGCAAAGACGCCGGTTCGCTCGGGCGAGTCGTCGGCCGGTGTGCGGGTGGAGTTCACCGACCTCGCACCAGAGCCCGTTGTCTTCCTCGGACAGAGCGCCTATTTGTTCCTGCGCTACGCCGAATCCGCCGCGAGGCACGCGCACGACGCCGTTGACCTCGAAACCGAATCGACCCTCGCACTTGTCGCGGAGGAGTGTTTTGTTCGATTTTCCCGGCTCGCCGCCATCCTCGAGCGATCGAACAACGACCGGGTCGAGGCCATGAGCCCGTTCATCGCACCGACGCGGGAGTTCGAACGGCGAACGCGCGGGCGAAACTGGGTCGAACGCGTCGCGTGCACCTGGGTCACGATGGCGTTTCTGCAGGACTTCTGGCGGCAACTGGCGGCCGGGCTGCCGAAGGCGATTCGGCGGGACGTCATTGCGGCTTTGGAATCCGACACCATGATCGACGCATTGCGCGCCGAGCTGGAACGACGAATCTCACTCGAGCCGACGCTGCGACCCACGCTCGCGCTGTGGGCACGGCGACTGGTCGGAGACACCATGCTCATGGCGGAAAGCGCGTTAGTTCATGCCAATAATCCCGTGGCGTTGGCGGACGGGATCGAGCCCGTGTTCACCGACCTCATTGCCGCCCACTCGGTGCGAATGGACGCGCTCGGGCTCACCGCCTAAGAAACGAAGCCGACCGGACGCGCCTGCGCGGTACCGAACTCGATGAAGGCGATGCTGGCCGCGGGAATGATGTATTCCTGCCCCTTCGAGTCATTCAGGCGAACGAGTCCGTTTGCCGACAGTGCGGAAGCGAACCGTTGTTCGACGTCGGTGACGCTCACGTCGGTGTCAAACGCGAGTTCGCGGGGTGCGTGATGAATTCCAATTCGAATGTCCATGTCTCAAGGCTAATAGGTGTCCGAGGTGAGTTGTACAGTCGTGGGTAATGACGAATTTCGAACTGGACGAATCACAGCGCGCCGCCGTGTCGGCGGCGGCAACGGGCAACCATTTCCGGATCGTCGGAGCGCCCGGGTCGGGCAAAACCACGGTCGTCACCGAAATTGTGTCGGCCCTCATCGCGCGTGACGGCGAAGCCGCCGTGCGAATTCTCACCCCGTCGCGACAGAGCGCAACGCGACTTCGCGACAGTGTGGCGTTGGCCGCGACGGTTGCCACTCGCGGTCCGCTCGCCCGCAGTATTTCGTCACTCGCCTTCGATCTCGTTAGCGCCGAACAAGGTCAGGGCTACGTCGCTCGCCTGATGTCGGGTGGCGACCAAGATTCGGACATCAAGGAAATCCTCGACGGCGAAATCATCGATGGGTCAGACGGGTACTGGCCGGAAAACCTGACGGCTGATGTTCGTCGCCTCCGCGAGTTTCGCACTCAATTGCGCGACCTTTTGTCGCGAAGTCGCGACCTCGGACTGGTCGACGAATCGAACGAGACCCCGTTCGCGGCGCTCGCCGACCTGGGCCGCACCGCGAACAACCCCGAGTGGGTCGCTGCGGCCCAATTTTTCACCGCCTATCGACGACTCGTGATGCGTTCGCGCGCGGGACAGGTCGACCCCGCCGAACTTGTCGACCGGGCAACGGCGATCGTCTCCGGCACGGCCCCCGACGCGCCACGAATGGCGCTTGTCGTCGATGACGCACAGGATTTCACCCCCGCCCAGTGGCGTCTCGTGACCGCGTGGGCGACGCATCGAGGAACCGTAATCGCAGTGGGGGACCCCGACGCCGCCACCACGGGTTTCCGCGGTGGTCGCGTGACATTCGTCGATGACACCAGCGTTGCGTGGGCCCCGACCCACACACTGACAACAATTCACCGCCAATCCGGCGCGATGCCCGCAATCCTCGGCCACGTCGCGTCCGCAATCGGGGGCGGTGTCCCCGCGGTTCGACGGACCTACCCCGCCCTCGGGTCACCGCTCGAATCTCGGTCGAGCCCGGGCTTCGATCTCGCGAGTGCGACCGCGTCGTCCCCCGCTCACGAACGCGACATCATCGCGCGATACATTCGTGACGCGGTCGCCCGAGGCCTCGCCTACGACGACATTGCCGTCGTGGTTCGCAGCGGGTCGATGGCGGAATCAATGGTGACACACCTCAACTCGCTCTCGATTCCGACTTTTTCCGAAACGACGGGTTCGCCGCTCCGTGATCATCCGGCCGTGTGGTCGCTCCTCATGCTCACCAGCGTCGGCATTGGTCGTGAGCCTCTCACCGCAGATGTTGCACACGACCTTCTGATTGGCCCCTTCGGGCGACTCACGACTCTCGATTACCGGCGCTTTCGGCGCAATCTGCGCAAAGCGGAAATCGCCGCGGACGGTAATCGCATGGCGGACGAGTTGATGCTGGAGGTGCTGACGAAACCCGGTGTGTTCGAAACGGAAGTCCAGTACGCGGCACCCGGCGTTCGTTGGATTGTGGAAACACTTCGCGCCGTGCGCGCGGTTGACGATCGACAGATCGATGAACTCCTATGGACGGTGTGGTCGCGGAGCGACAGATCCACCGCGTGGGCAACGATGTCGCTCGCTGCTGGGCCGGGCGCGGTGAAGGCGCACGAATCGCTCGACGCCGTTCTGGCGTTGTTCGCCGTGGCGGCCACCTCGCTGGAAAATGTGCCGTCGGAATCCGCGGCCGTCTTCCTCGACCGGGTTTTGGGCCAAACCATCCCGAATGATTCGCTGTCACCACGCGCGACATCCGGTTCCGTGCTTGTCTGCACGCCGGCGGCGACCGTCGGCCGTGAATTCGAGGCCGTTGTGGCGGCCGGACTCAACGACGGGGTATGGCCGAACACCCGCGCGCGCAGCGCGCTACTCAAAGCCCACGATGTGGCGCTGGCCCATGCGGGAATAGATTCGGCGACTCTTGACACTCGTCGCGACATCATTTTCGATGAGGTACGGCTATTTCTCGTGACGCTCTCGCGGGCAAAGCAGAGGCTTCTCGTGACGGCAATCCAGTCAGAAGACGAAACCCCGAGCGGACTTTTCCGAATGATCGCAGGGGAAAAAACACCCGACGAGGACCGGGCGCGCATCGTCCCCGCCGCAAATGCCCGGGGTCGGGTTTTCGTCCCCGAGAACATCGACGCGAGTATCGGCGAAATGGTGGGGCGACTTCGTCACCTCCTGGTTTCGGGCCGGGCGCCTTCACCGGACCAGACCCGAGCCGCGGCCGCACTCCAGGAACTCGCGCGACGAAACGTCCGCGGAGCCCATCCCGATACCTGGTTGGGGTACCCGCTGGCCACCCCTGTCCGATTGTTCTCGGACAGAACCATTCCGGTGTCACCGTCGAATCTCGAGCGGTTCGAGAAATCGCCGCTCGATTGGTTCGTGTCGAGTGTGGCCGGCGGTTCATCCGGCATCAACGCGACTATCGGCACCCTCGTGCACCGCGCAATCGAAGTCGCGCCCAACGGGACGCGCGATGAATTGTGGGCCGCGGTGGAAGAAAAGTGGGGCGAGGTCAACTTCGAAGCTCCGTGGCTCGCCGAACAGTGGCTGAAGGCGACACGAACAATGATCGATGCCCTCGCTGATTACGTGCGCAGCATTGCGATCGAAGGCCGCCGAGTGCTCGACAGCGAAAAATTCACGAAAATCACGTTGACGACGACTGAAAAGGACGGGCTCACGATCGTCGTCGGGGGAACGGTCGACCGCGTCGAAGAGTACCCCGACGGTTCCGTCGCGATCATCGACGTGAAGACAGCGAAAGGTGCCGCGCCCGCCAAAGAAGCCGAGCAAAACCTTCAACTGAAGGCCTACCAACTCGCGTTCAGCCACGGGGTGTTGGGCGACGCGGTTGCCGCGGCGAGCACCTTGCACTCGGCCGGATTGCTGTACCCGCGCGTGGCGTCCAAAGACGCCCTGTACTCCGTGCGAACACAATCGGCGATGGACGCAGCGGCGTTGAAAGACTTTGCCGACACCGTTGTAGCGATGGGCGTCGCGATGCACTCCGAACGTTTCTCGGGCCCCGAAGTAGCGCCAACACCCACGGGAAGTCGCGATCTGGAAACCACGTGGGTTCGAATCCCGGAAGTGAGTTCCTATGAGTGACATCACCCCCGCTGATTTGGGGCGGCTTCTCGACCTTGCGTTTTCGCCGGTCGACGAACAAGCCGACGTCATCGACCTCAGTCGGGACGGCGCGCATCTCGTCCTTGCCGGAGCCGGAAGCGGCAAGACCGAAACCATGTCTCTTCGCGCACTGTGGCTCATCGCCACCAAGGGAGTTCGTCCCGAGGAAGTACTTGGGCTGACGTTCACGCGAAAAGCCGCGCGCGAATTGGCGGAACGATTCCGCCAACGCATCGCCCTGGTTCGTCGTCATCGCGCGAGATTTGAGGAGATGGGTATTTCGGTGGACCATCTCGCGGACGACGACCACGGGTTTGCGACCCCGACGGTGTCGACCTACAACGCGTTTGCGTCCGAAATTTTCGCGGAACACGCGGCCCGTATCGGTTGGGATTCGGACTCGCCCGTGATCACCGAGGCGACGGCGTTCGCCATCGCCCGCGACGTCGTGACCCAAAGCACCGACCCGCGCCTTGGCGAGTATGACTTTTCTCTCCTCTCGATTGTTGATGCGGTTATTCGGCTGGCGGCGGAACTCAGCGAATACAACGTCACCGATGACGACGCGGTGGTGGACTATGCGCGCCGCGTCGCGGCGCTGAAAGATCTGCCGGGTAAAGAAACGCAAGCGATGAACACCTTCCGCGGAAAGTTCGCGGTCGTCGGTGCACTCGAGGCGCTGATGCCCCTCGCACGCGACTTCATTCTCGAGAAAAAACGACGCGGAGTGGTCGAATTTTCCGACCAGGTCACCTTCGCTCGCCGGATTATTCACCAGTTCCCTGACGTCAAACAGTTTTACCGAGACCGTTTCCGCGTCGTCATTCTGGACGAATACCAGGACACGTCGTATTCGCAGACGAGCCTTTTCGCCGAACTTTTTGGCGCGGACGGCGTCACTGCGGTGGGGGACCCCAATCAATCGATTTACGGATGGCGTGGCGCGAGCCCGTCCAATGTGACCTCGTTTTACTCAGACTTCGGCATCACCACAGGAAAGACACCTGAAATTTCCACGTTGGCGACGTCGTGGCGAAACGGGAAAAAGATTCTCGCGGCTGCGAACACACTCTTGGAAAACCGTTCAGCGCACGGCCTACACGATGTCGGTCGGCTCACGTCATTCGCCGGCGCGAGCGATTGTGACATTGACGCCGCTTTTGCGCCGAGCACCTCCGCCGAAGCGAACCAGCTGGCGGATTGGTTCCTCGAA
>JBIIFF010000068.1:0-7198 GCA_044237445.1 Microbacteriaceae bacterium
TCCTCGAATGCGGATTCAGAACCGTAATGGTCACGGTGATCCGAATCGACATTCGTGATGAGCCCGATTGCCGTCGGATACATTACGAACGAGCCGTCCGATTCATCCGCTTCGATGACAAACTCCGAACCGGCACCGGACGCTGCGGACACGCCGAGGTCCGCGAGCACTCCCCCGTTCACAAATGACGGGTCGCGACCGACCGCGCGAAGTGCGGTGACGATCATCGCCGTCGACGTCGTTTTTCCATGCGCTCCGGCGACCGCCACAACACGAGATTCCCGAACAAGCCAGTTCAGCGCATTCGAACGGTGAAGAATCCGGATGTCATTCGCGATTGCCCACTGATATTCGGGATTGTCGGTCCACAGGGCACCCGTGACCACCACGGTGTCGGCTTCCCGCACGGCCACCGGGTCGTGTCCGATCTGGATCGGGACTCCAATGGCACGGAGCGCCTCCAGAGCCGACGAATCCGTTCGATCGGAACCGGACACCGATACCCCGCGTTCGACAAACATCCGCGCGATTCCACTCATTCCACTTCCACCGATTCCAATGAAGTGGACTCGCCCGAGATTCTCCGGCAGTTCGGCGAAGAGATCGGGCGCAATCACGAGTACACCCTAACCCCGCGAGGTTGTGGCGACCGCGAGCACCATCGCAGCGAGCCGATCCGCGCCGTCGCGAATTCCCGCGTTGGCTGCTCGGCTGGCCATATCCGCTCGACGCGTGGCATCGCCCAGAAGGGGAATCAGCGAGGTTCGAATCCACTCCGGTGAAAAGTCTCGGTCGGCGCAAACAATCGCGCCACCCGCAATCACACTGTCCCGTGCGTTGAGTTCTTGCTCGCCGTTTCCCACCGGGTACGGCACGAATACCGCGGGAATTCCGAGTCCCGCGAGTTCCGAGACGGTTGCCGCGCCTGATCGGGCGATCACCACGTCAGCGGCGGCAAGCGCCAAGTCCATGCGATCGCAATAGGGCATGGGGTGATACCCCGAGACGAGTGGATCGACAAAGTCGCGGGACTCACCGACCGTGTGTATGACCTGCCACCCCGCCGCCACGATCTCGTGAATCGAATTCACGATGGTCGAGTTGATTCGGGCAGCTCCGGTCGATCCGCCCGTGACGAGCAAAACAGGCCGACCGGAATCGAGACCCCACTGAGAGATGGCCGCGGCGCGGGCGACCGTGCGGTCAAGTTGGGCGATTTCGGACCGAATCGGCATACCCGTTCGAACGGCGTTACGGAGCGGTGTCCCCTCGAACGTGACGGCCGTGTGGTTCGTCAAGCGCGAACCCACGCGATTGGCAATTCCGGGCAGTGCGTTCGCCTCGTGGACCACCAGAGGAATGCCCTCCCGCCTGGCGGCGAGATAAGCCGGAGCGGCGGCATACCCACCGAATCCGACAACGACCTCAACTCCGCGACGCGCGATGAGCGAACGCACATTTCGGACAGCCCGAAGAAATCGCCACGGAAAGCGGAGCGCTGACATCGACAGGCGTCGAGGGAACGGCACACGCTCAATCGTGACCAGTTCGTATCCTCGCTCGGGCACGAGTCGCGCCTCCAAGCCTTCAGACGTCCCCAGAACGATGATGGTGGCGTTGGGTTCACGTGCCCGAAGCGCATCCGCCGTCGCCAACAAGGGATTGACGTGACCGGCGGTTCCGCCACCCGCGAGAAGAATCACGGTCACCCGAAACGCTCCTCGTGGCGCACACAACTGATCACGACCCCGATCGCGAGAATGATGGCGAGAAGAGCGGACCCACCTGATGAAATGAAGGGAAGCGGAACGCCAAGAACCGGGAGAAGATTGAGAACCACGGCAATGTTGACGAATGCCTGACCGATAATCCAGACGAAAACCCCGCCGATGAGCACTCGAGTCAACGGTTGCGGAAACTGGCGAATCAAACGAATCAACGTCACTGCGAGGGCGAGGAACAGTGCAATCAATGCAATCGCACCCACCATTCCCAATTCCTCGCCGACGATGGCGAAGATGTAGTCGGACTCGGCGTGTGGCAGCCACGACCACTTCGCCCGCGAGCTCCCCGGCCCGACTCCGAACACACCTCCGGCGGACAGAGCCCACAACCCGTGGATTGTTTGCCAGCAGATGGTTTCGTACTCTTCTGGCGCGCACCCTCGCAGCCACGAGGCGAATCGCTCGCCTCGGCTGGAACCGCCCAAATTCAGCATGATGAGGGCGAAGCCAAGCCCGAGTCCGGCCAGGGTCCAGAGGGTCCGGGCCGGGACACCCGCGAAAACCATCATTCCCAGCAGAATCATTCCCAGAATGATCGTGGTTCCCAAATCTTGTCCCCCCATCACCAGCAACAGAGGGATTCCGACCCACAGCCCCGCCTCGCGCCAGTACACAAGCGGTGCGTCGATGAGGTCTTCGTTGTCGTGAATCCACGACGCGAACCAGACGATGATCGCGAGTTTAAGGAATTCGGAGGGCTGAAACGAGACTCCGAAGAGAGAGATCCAGTTGGTGTTCCCGCCGTACGTTTGGCCGTAAACGAGAACCGCGGCCTGGAGCGCCACCCCAATCAACACGAAATAGTTGCGCCCTGCTCGCCAAAACTGTAACGGGAGGCGGGCAACGAACAGGGCGACTCCGCTCCCCGCAACCGCGATCGCCGTCTGCGTCCACGCCTCGGCGTAAAAGTTACCGTCGTTTTGCAAGCCGCTCGTCACCGACGATGCCGACAACACCATGAACAGCCCAAAGAGGGTGAGTAAGGCCGTAATCGCGGCGAGGGTCGTAACAATCGGCGAGTCTCCCTCGAAGGGATTTCGCAGTGAGAACCGCCCTCTCGAGACGCTAGTCATCGGTCACATTCACGATTGTGCGAACAGCCGCCTGAAATTGGCGACCGCGCTCCGCGTAGTCGATGAACTGGTCCATCGACGCCGCCGCCGGAGCGAGCAACACCGTGTCGCCCGGTTGCGCCACCGAGGCCGCGACTCGAACCGCCTCGTCCATAACGTCCACCGAATCAATCTCGTGGAATGGCACGTCGGGGGCCCACTCCCCCATCACGCGGCTCGGCTCGGCCCTATCCACGCCGATGGCGATCACCGCTCGAAGCCGTGAGGCGTGCGCCTGCACGAGTTCGTCGATGTGAGTCCCCTTGAACAAGCCCCCGACAATCCACACAATCGACGGAAATGACCGAAGCGACGCGTTGGCCGCGTGTGAGTTGGTCGCCTTCGAATCGTTCACCCAGGTGATTCCGCCAAATTCCGCAACGGTCTCACATCGGTGGCTATCGGGTTCGAAGGTGTCGAGTCCTGCGGCAATGGCCTCAGCGGTCGCACCAACGCACAGGGACATCCCTGCCGCCGCGAGAATGTTGAGAATCATGTGCGGCGTTGCGAAACCAAGTTCGGCGAGATGGTCGATTGTGGTCAGTTCTTGTGCCTGATTTCGGCGGTCGACAATAAACGCTCGATCGACGAGCAGGCCGTCAATCGTCCCCAATTCACCCGTGTCGGGAGTCTGTAGCCCGAATCCAATCGCCTCGCACCCTTCCTCCACGTTCGCGTCGCGAACGAGCTGCTCGGTCACCGGGTCGACGCGGCTGTAGAAAACCGCCCGGCGGGTGTTCGCGTACACCGCACCTTTTGCGGCCCGATAGGCCTCCGCTGATCCGTGCCAATCCAGGTGGTCATCCGCGATGTTCAGACACGCGCTCGCAACGGGACGAAGTGCCCCGGCGCCAACAGTCGGTAACCAGTGCAATTGAAAACTCGAGATTTCCACAACCAGGTAGTCAAAACCCGTCGGGTCGCGGACCGCGTCCAGGACGGGGACTCCGATGTTCCCAACCGCCGCGACGCGGAAACCCGCCGATGCCAGAAAGTGCGCAGTCAGTTGCGTGGTGGTTGTTTTCCCGTTGGTGCCGGTGATCAGAATCCACTCGGCAGCGTTGACCTTGTCCCGAACCCGCCATGCCAATTCGATGTCGCTCCACACGGGGATGAGATTCTCCCCTGCCCACGCGACAACGGGGTGTCCGGGGAGAATCCCCGGACTCACGATGACGAGGTCAGGATTGGCGTCTTCGGCCCGAGCAACCATGTCGGTCGCATCCGGCGTAATCTCGTAGGGAATTCCCAGCGCATCGAGAATCGCGCGATGCTCAACGGACGCCCCTTCGGTCACCACGAGCGGCACGCACCCCAGTTCCCAGAGCGTGTCCGCGACGGAAAACCCCGAAACACCCAAGCCAACAACGAGCACTTTCAACCCGGTCCAGTCGGCGTTCCAGCTGGTGAGGCCCGCCACACGCGACACTATCGACTCGCCCACTCAAGATAGAACAGTCCGATTCCCACCGCGCCGCCCAACCCGCCGATCAGCCAGAAACGCACGACCACAGTGATTTCCGCCCACCCTTTCAATTCGAAGTGGTGGTGGAGCGGGCTCATCAGGAAAATCCGTTTCCCTCGTGTCGCCTTGAAGTACGCGCGCTGGACAATGACCGACCCCGCCACGATGACGAAAATCGAACCGATGAGGATGATGAGCAACTCGGTCCGCGTCAGAATGGCCAGTGCGGCAATCGCACCACCGAGCCCGAGTGAACCGGTGTCGCCCATGAAAATCTGGGCGGGTGTCGTGTTCCACCACAGGAATCCGATTGTGCTCGCCGCAATCGCCGCCGCAATCGCCACCAAATCAAGGGAATCGCGAACGTCGTAGCACTTGTAGGCCACCTCCGGGTCCAGCCCGGGGGCGAAGCACGACTGGTTGAACTGCCAGAAGCCGATGATGACATACGCGACGATTGCGAGGATTGCGCTCCCCGATGCGAGACCGTCCAGCCCATCGGCGACGTTCACTCCGTTGGCGGTCGAAATGACGATGAGGTTCGTCCACAGAACGAATAGCCCGACCCCGACGAATCCGCCAATCACCGCAAAATCCAGCCACGGGATGTCGCGAACGCCGCTGATCGCCATCGAGGCGGGCGTGAGTCCGTTTTCGTCGGGAAAACTCAGCGCGAGAATCGCGAACACGGTGGCCACGAGTGCTTGACCCGCGACTTTGGCCCACCCGCCCAGACCAAGGCTGCGTTGATTTCGTGTCTTGGTGAAGTCGTCGATGAACCCGACGATTCCCATACCCGTCATCATCAGAATCACGAGCAGTGCGCTGATGGATGGCGTCTGTTGCTCGATGAGGTGCCCGAGAAAGTAGCCACAATTCGCCCCGAGAATAATGACAATTCCACCCATTGTGGGGGTACCTCGTTTGGTGTGATGGCTTTGCGGGCCGTCGTCACGGATGAATTGTCCCCACCCGATACGCGTGAACAGGCGAATGAACACCGGCGTCAAAAACAGCGTGAATGCCAAGGCAAAACCAGCGCCAAAGAGAACGGATCTCATGACCGCTCCTCCTTTAGTCGCGTGACCACGTCACCCATTTCCACATCAACTCCACCGGTGATCAAAATTGCCACCCGCGGGCCGCGCAGGGTCTCCAGTTCATCGTAGGCATGCTCGACACCAAATACCGGTATTGACTCCCCGCCCCACGAACCCTCTTGCTCGGCGGTCTGATGCATCCTGCGGGCGTTCTCGCCGACAACAATCAAGTGGTGCACATTGAGGCGCACGCTCATAATCCCGAGTGTGTCCAACTGATCGGCCACATCGGCCCCCTCGATGAGACCCGCAACGTGCACCGTGTCATAGCCGGCGATTCGAATCTCGGCTAGTTGTCGTTGCGCATCGCGCACACCGTCAAAGGTGGTTTCAGTGTGTGCATCAAGCACGAGGGTTCCATCCGAGAGCTCAAACGAATTCACGACGACCACCCGGCATCCAGAAGAGCCGCCCGAGCCAGATCCCGCGCAGAATAGACCGTGCGTTCGCCTCGAATGTCGCGGTAGTTCTGATGACCGGGACCTGCCCACAAGATCGAATCACCCTCCCCCGCGAGTGACACCGCCAACCGAATGGCCTCTTCGGGCGGTGACGCTTCGAGAATCTCCGGCCCGTTGACGACCGATCGGGCACCCACCAGGAGTTCCGTTCGAATCGACGCCGGGTTCTCGAAACGAGGATGGTGGTCCGTGATGATGAGAACGTCACATCCTTCGGCCGCAACCCTGCCCATATCGAATCGCTTGGTTGCGTCGCGGTCACCGTCTGCGCCAAATACCATGATGGTTTTACCGGTCGTGAAGCGCCGTACTGCCGTCAACGTGTGTTCGAAGGCGTCCGGCGAATGGCCAAAGTCGACAAAGACGTTCGGGCCCGAGTCGCCCGAAACCTTTTCGGTTCGTCCCGGCAAGTACGCGCGAATTCCGCCGTCTCGCTCGAGTGCCCCAGCGATTACGTCGGGGTCGAAGCCCGCTTCGATGAGCATCACCAGCGCCAGCGCCGCGTTGGCGGCCATGTGTCGCCCGATAACGGGCTCGCGCGTGGCGATTGTGATCCCGTCCGCCGAACGAAGTGTGAATGCGGTGTAATCCGCGTTCTCTTCGGTGATGTCGACCTGCCAGTAGGCGGACTCGTCTCCTCGTGACGACAACGTTGTGACCGGGATGTGCGACTCCGCGACAATTCGTTGCCCCCACGACGAATCGAGCGACACGACACCGCGCCGCGCTACGTCGGGGTGGAACAAAGCCAGCTTGGCGCGGAAATATTCCTCCATGTCTCGGTAATCGTCGAGGTGGTCGTGCGACAAATTCGTGAACCCTGCCACATCGAAACGGATGCCCGCCACGCGATTGTGGGTGAGCGCCTGTGCGGATACCTCGATGACAACGGCGCGAACCAAAGCTTCTTTCATGCGCGCAATGAGAGCATGCAATTCGCTCGCTTCAGGTGTGGTGAGTCTGGAGACCACCGTCTGGTCGCCAATGTGTCTCTCCGCCGTCGTCGATAACCCCGCCACGATTCCCAGTTGGCGCACGATCGCCTCGAGCAGGTAGGCGGTCGAGGTTTTCCCGTTGGTTCCGGTAATCCCGAAGTACTGTGGCGCGTCGTCGTCCGTTCGATACACCCACCGCGCGATTTCACCGAGGGCATCGCGGGGTGAATCGACAATCACCAGTGGCAGCCCCGCGCCGGCGGCGATCGCTTCACCGTCCGGATCCGTAAGCACCGCAACCGCCCCGTTATCGCGAGCCTCCGCGACGAATTCGGCACCGT
>JBIIFF010000086.1:0-4501 GCA_044237445.1 Microbacteriaceae bacterium
TCCTGAGCGGTCGACATTCCGATGATGTGGCCGCCCATTCGTCCCGCCATCTGAACTTCCGCGGGGGTCTCGTAGTGGGGTCCTCGGAACTGGACATACACGCCCTCGTCGAGGTCCGGCCTGACGGAGCGCGCCAGGTCGCGAAGTCGCGACGAATACAGATCGGTGAGGTCAATGAACGTTGCCCCTTCGAGAGGCGACGAGGCGGTCAGGTTGATGTGGTCGCTGATGAGGACGGGAGTGCCGGGACCCCACGATTCCTTGAGTCCGCCGGCGCCGTTGGTCAGCACCATGATTCGAGCACCCGTGGCTGCGGCGGTGCGAACGGAGTGGACCACCCGGCGAACCCCGCGATTTTCGTAAAAGTGAGTTCGGGCTCCGATGATGAGCACGTGGGAACCCGACGGGGTGCGGATCGAGCGGATCGTTCCGACGTGGCCTTCGACGGCGGGCTTCGAAAATCCCGTGATGTCGGTGGCGGGGAACTCGGCGACCGTTTCGCCGATCAGGTCGGCGGCCTTTCCCCAACCGCTGCCGAGAGTCAGGGCGACGTCGTGCCGCGCAACACCCGACTTTTTCGCAATCTGGGAGGCGGCCTCGCGGGCGACCTCTTTCGGGTCTACTTCAGGGTCGTCCAGTGGGTGCTCGCCGTTGTGCATCATGCCTTCAGTCTAGAACCAGCGACGCTGCGTGCCTCTGCCCGCGCAGAGCTATTCGGGCTTTTCGAGCGAGAGCAGAACGAAACCGGCCTTGACCGTCGTGCCGACCTCGGCGCTGACCTTGGCGACGACTCCGTCACGGGAAGCGGTGATGGCCTGTTCCATTTTCATCGCCTCGAGCACAACGACGGTTTGACCTTTGACGACCGTGTCACCCGCGGCGACCTCAACCTTGATGACGGTGGCCTGCATCGGCGAGGCAACATCGTTGCCACCGCCGCCACCCGAATGTGTGGTCTTGGAACGAACGGGAGCGAGAGGCTTGTGAATCCGAGCCGAGGTGGGAAGCAGGCTGTCGGGAACGGACACGGCGAGGCGCTTGCCATCCACTTCGACAACAACCTCGTGGCGCGTGTCGGGGGCTTCACCCGCGCCGATCGTGCCGGCGTATTCCTCGACGGTGTTGACGAACTCGGTTTCAATCCACGACGTGCAAATCGAGAACGGTTCGTCACCAGCCGGCGCGAACGCGGGGTCGTCGACGACCAGCTGGTGGAACGGGAGAACGGTCGGAAGGCCGACGACCTGGAATTCGCTCAATGCGCGGCGGGCTTTCGCCAGGGCGTCTTTGCGATCGGTGCCGGTCACGATGAGTTTCGCCAGCAGTGAATCGAATGACCCCGAGATCACGTCGCCCGCGACAACCCCGGAATCCACCCGGATACCGGGACCGCCAGGAAGTCTCAGCGCTCTGACTGGGCCGGGAGTGGGCCGGAAGTTCGCGCCGGCGTCTTCGCCGTTGATGCGGAATTCAATCGAGTGACCCGTGATCACGGGGTCCGGATAGTCGACGAGACCGCCCTCGGCGATTCGGAACTGTTCGCGCACGAGGTCGAGACCGGTGACTTCTTCCGACACGGGGTGTTCAACCTGCAGGCGAGTGTTGACTTCAAGGAAGGTGATGGTTCCGTCGGCTCCGATGAGGAACTCACAGGTTCCCGCACCGACGTACCCGACCTCTTTGAGAATGTTTTTCGACGCGGTGTACAGCAGTTCGCGCTGGTCGTCACTTAAGAACGGCGCCGGGGCTTCTTCGACCAATTTCTGATGCCGGCGCTGCAGTGAACAGTCGCGCGTCGACACCACGACGACGTTGCCCTTGTGGTCGGCCAGGCACTGGGTCTCGACGTGTCTCGGCTTGTCGAGGTATTTCTCGACAAAACACTCACCCCGACCGAAGGCGGCGATGGCTTCGCGGGTCGCCGATTCGAACAGTTCCGGGACTTCCTCGCGCGTGCGGGCGACCTTGAGCCCGCGCCCTCCGCCGCCGAACGCCGCCTTGATGGCGACGGGCAGCCCGTGTTCGTCAACGAACGCCAAAATCTCCTCAGCCGTTTCGACCGGGTTGATCGTGCCGGGCGCCAGCGGTGCACCGACCTTCTCGGCGACGTGACGGGCACTGACCTTGTCGCCCAAGCGTTCGATTGCCTCGGGGGTCGGTCCGATCCAGATGATGCCCGCCGCCGTTACCGCGCGCGCAAAATCCGCATTCTCGGCGAGGAAGCCGTAGCCGGGGTGAATCGCGTTGGCGCCGGTCCGCTTGGCGGCGGCGATGATCTTGGCAATGACGAGGTAGGTGTCGGCGCTGGTGGTGCCGTCCAAACTGATGGCTTCGTCAGCGAGCCTGACGTGCTGTGCGTTGATGTCCTGATTGGCATAGACGGCGACAGTGGCGATTCCCGCGTCTTTCGCGGCGCGGATGACGCGAACGGCGATTTCACCGCGGTTGGCGATGAGGACCTTGGTGATGCGTGCAGACATGTCCACCAGCCTATTGGTCGGCGGGCGCTCTGTCCCGAATCAGGACCGATTCCACAGGTCGGTCCAGGAAATCCCGAAAGACCGAACCAGGTTGCGCAGGGCGGGCAACGACAGCCCCACGACCGTGTGGGGGTCCCCGACGATGGAGTCGATGAACGGTCCACCCAGCGAATCGATCGTGAACGCACCCGCCACCGTGAGAGGCTCGCCGGTCGCGATGTAGGCGTCGATTTCGTCCTCGGTGACATCGGCGAAGGTGACTTCCGCGTGGGTGACGACACCGACCCCACCGTTGTTCGTGCCCCCGCGATTGTCGATGAGCCAGTGGCCCGAATACAAGACCCCCGTTCGTCCACGTTGGCGCAGCCATCGCTCGCGCGCGACCGCGGGTTGATGGGGCTTGCCGTGAATCATCCCGTCGATGACGAACACCGAATCGCCGCCAAGAATCAACCCATCGATGCCGTGACCGTGTGACTCGGCCACGGCTTCGGCCTTCGCGCGGGCGAGTAACTCGACCATCTCGGCGGGTTCAAGGTGACCGGCTGCCGCGACGACGGCGTCCTCATCAACACCCGGCGCAACAACCAATGGTTCGACCCCGGCGCCGCGCAGTGTGGCGAGTCGGGCGGGGGAGGTCGACGCGAGTGTGAGGCGCACAGCCCGACACTACCGTGACCCTAGGCTGGAGAAATGGGAGACGCGACGGGCACGGACATCGAACTGGCACTCACCGGGATCGCCCACGGCGGGTTCGCGGTGGGCCGCCTCGACGGGCGAGTGGTGTTCGTCAGCGATGCCATCCCGGGCGAGACCGTGATTGCGCGGGTCACCGACGATTCGAAAGCCAGTTTCTGGCGTGCCGATGCTGTGTCGATTGTGGACGCGAGTCCTCATCGCGTTCCGCACGTCTGGGCCGAGGCGGGCATCGATCGCCCCATTCATGCGCGAGTTGGCGGAGCCGATTTCGGACACATCGCCCTTGCGCATCAGCGCGAGTTGAAACGGGACGTGCTCAAGGATTCGCTCGCGCGCTTCGGGAAACTGGACGAGGCGACCATTGCTCTGCTGCTGGATCGGGTGACCGCACTTCCCGGTGACGACGACCGTGGCGGGCTGGCCTGGCGAACGCGCGTTCGTCTTCACGTCAACGATCAGGGGCAGGTCGGGCCTCGTGCGCGTCGGTCCCACGACATCATCGTGGTGAAGAGCCTTCCGCTCGCGTCCGAGGGAATCAACCAAATCGCTCCGCTCGCCGACAACTACGGGATGACCGGTTCGGTCGATGTGTTGTCGCCGTCGATCGGTGAGCCCCGGCTCATCGTCGGCGAACAAAAGCCGTCGGTCATTCGCGAACGCGTCGGGAACCGAGAGTTTCAGGTGGACGACAACGGCTTTTGGCAAGTCCATCGCGAAGCGGCCACCACCCTGACCGACGAGGTGCGCGCGGCGATTGACTCGGAACGATTCGACCCGACCGCGCTCAACCTCGACCTGTACGGCGGTGTCGGACTGTTTGCCGTGGCGCTCGCCGACCTGGGCGGTCCGTCCACCCGGATCACGAGCGTCGAGTCGGACGAACGCGCGACCGAACACGCGGGTGAAAACCTCAGTGAATGGGTGGGTGCGTTTGCCGAGACGGGGATGGTCGACAAATGGCTGCGCGCACTGGACACCCGTGCGACTCCGGGTGAGCGCTCGCGACTGGCAGCGGGAACCATCATCCTCGACCCACCTCGTTCCGGAGCGGGCCGCGAAGTCATGGCGCTTCTGGGTCGCATCGGCCCCGCGCAAATCGTGTACGTTGCGTGCGACCCCGTCGCCTTGTCACGGGACATCGCGTTTGCCCGTGACCACGGCTATCGACCGACGCGATTGAGGGCGCTCGACCTGTTTCCGCACACGCACCACCTCGAAACGATCGTCACGTTGGTGCGCGAGCAATCCTGACTTCGTTAGGTGCCGAGCGGGACTCCCGTCAGTAAGGTAAAGGGGTGACTGAGAACACCCCGACACCCGAA
>JBIIFF010000011.1:0-25527 GCA_044237445.1 Microbacteriaceae bacterium
CCTCGCCGTAGAGCGCACCGCCCACGGCACCGAACCCCGCGAAGTATTCCGGGTGCAACACGGTGTGGTCGGTAATCATGTCACCGAGTTGTCGGGGAAGTTTCATGACCTCACTGATGCGACGCAGTTCTCGCTGGACCCACTCGTGTTCGATTCCGTAACGCTTGCCGTCCGGTGGCGCGGTCAGAAGGATGGCCGCGGTGGGTCGCGCGTTGGGGTAAATCTGTCCGGCCCGGTAATAGTTGAGGAACGCCATGGTCTGTTTCGGCAGGGTCTTCGTGCGAATGCTCTCGTACAGGTCGGCGGGGTCGTCCGGCATGATCACCGAGTGCGTGACGACGTCATCCGGCAGTTCCTCGTCCAGCACCGCAAAGACCGCAATCCCCGAACACGACAGAGCAGTTGGGGTTCGGGTGCGTCGCCCCAGCAGTCCCTCCAGCACATCAGCGTCGAGTCCGCTCACGACGATGTCGGGTGTGTACTCGGCGATGTCGGTCACGACACGACCGCGCGACACCGACGTGACGCGTTCGCCGAGGCGAATGGTAGCGCCCGATTCGGTCGCGAGTCGAGCAAGCATCTGCGGGATCTCGTTCACACCACCGGTTGGAACCCACACACCGTCCGTCGACATGACGGCGGGCATCGTCGCGAACAGGGCGAGCGTTTTGGCGGGGGCGACCCCGGCGTTGAGCGTGTGAATCGAGATGACCTCGCGGAGGTTTTCCGGCATCCAGTCGAGCCCGTTCAAATAGCGCTCGGTATTCAGTCGCGTTCCGTAATGGCGAAAAAGTCCCGCCGCGGCGGGGTAAATCGCCGAGTCCCACGGGTCGTTCGTCAACATCGTGGTGATGTTGTGACCCAACGGTCCGTGCTCGGCCTCGAATCGATCCCAGGCGGGCTTCCACGCGTGCCCCGCTTCGACGGGCAGATTCGCCACATCGCCGCGGAAAAAATAGCGGCCGACCTCGGGCAAACGCTGCAGGTCGAGCGGTGCGATGTCGCGCGCCTTTCGCGCGCTCGGCGGTCCGATTTCGTCGAAACGATCGAGGACTTTGTCAATCGCCGCGGGAAAGGTGACAAGGGAAGGTCCCGTGTCGATGCGCTGCCCGGCCACATCGATACGGCGGCTCTTTCCGCCAATCCACTCGTTGCGGTCGAGAACGGTGACGTCGTGACCAGCCCGAGCGAGAAGAGCGGCCGATGCGAGCCCTCCGAGACCGGCTCCGATGACGACGATGCGTCGTGGGGTCACGGATACAGCCCGAGGGTGATGCCGGTGACGAGCTGGACGCCCGCGACCGCGCCCGCAACGTAGGGAAAGGCGACGGAGTACTTGTACAAACGCTTCGCCTCGGCGCTCGTCGGGGTGCGCCAGTTCGCGAGAAGCAACCACCCCGAAATCAACCCCGAGACGATGGCGACGGGCCAGTTGACGAGGGCGAAAGCGACGGTGGACACAACCCACCACGAACCAGACCAGATGAGCGATCCCTTGACCCCAAACTTCACCGCGGTCGTGACGATTCCCGCCGAGGCGTCTTCGTCGATGTCCTGAATCGCGTCGTACACGTGCTTGGCCATGCTCCAGGCCATGAGACCAATGACAGCCGGCCACATCGGTTCGACACCGAGCGCGAGTGGGACGAAAGCAAGGGGGAACGCGTAATCGGCGTTACTGACGGAATCCCACACCGGGCGTGCCTTGAATCGCAACGGGGTGGACGAGTACTGCCAGAACGAGAACGCGTAGGCGAGCATCCACACGAACGCGGCCGGTGGAACGGTGATGACGAAGTACACGAGGAAGGGCACGTTGAGGACAACGACGCCCCAGTTAATCATTCGAACCTCGGACGGTTTGATCTTTGCTCCGCCGAACCCACCCTTGCGGTCGTTCTCGGCGTCGGTGTCCTGGTCGTAAATGTCGTTGATTCCGTAAATCAACAGGTTGAACGGCAGAGTGACCCAGATGAGGATCGGCAGGATTTCCCACGTCCACAGGAACCCGGCCAACCACATTCCGACGACGGTCGTGCCGATCGTGTTGATCCACAGAACCGGACGGGAGATTTCAATTAGTCGACGAATCACAATGCCCACTCTAACTTCCGCGCGCGTGCACAGAGCTGAGTGGGCATTGGAATTGTCGTTAGACGAGGTTGTCGAGGTGGGGGTCTCCGAGGCGCGTGGGGACCATGACCGCCTGAATCTCGGCGCGGTTGAGCAAATCCGTCATGCGGCGCTGGCGCTGCTTGGGGATGAGTGTCACCACGGTTCCGGTCTTTCCGGCACGACCGGTACGACCCGAACGGTGCAGGTACGTCTTGTACTCGTCCGGGGCATCGGCCTGAATCACGAGGTCGATGTCGTCCACGTGAATTCCACGAGCAGCGACATCGGTCGCGACAAGAACGTTGACGCGGCCCGTGGTGAGGCGCTCGAGGTTTCGGGTACGACGTGACTGGTTGAGGTCACCGTGCAGGCTGGTCGCCGGGATGCCCGCATCTTCGAGTTCGTCCGCGAGTTGCTCGGCGTACGCACGGGTGCGCGTGAACACGAGGGTTTTTCCGTCACGACGAACGAGGTGCTCGATGAGCGGGATTTTGTCACGGTGGTCGATGATGAACACGCGGTGGTCAATCATGGAAGACGACTGGTCCTCCCCGGCGACCTCGTGAATCGCGGGTTCCGGCAGGAACTCGTCAATAATCGCGGCCACGCCCTTGTCGAGCGTCGCGGAGAACAACAAACGCTGTCCGCCCTCGGCGGTGTCGCGAAGGATGCGCTGAACCGGCTCGAGGAATCCGAGGTCGCACATGTGGTCGGCCTCGTCGAGAACCGTGATCTGGATCTGCGACAGGTCGATGTGACGCTGACGAGCGAGGTCTTCGAGACGACCGGGAGTGGCGATGACGATGTCAACGCCGCGACGGAGGCTCATGACCTGCGAACCCTGCGGAACACCGCCCACGATGGTCATCGTGAAGAGACCGACGGATTTCGCAATCGGCATGACCGTTCGGTTGATTTGCATCGCCAATTCGCGGGTCGGGGCAAGAATCAGCGCGCGCGGACCGCGGCCCTGGCTGCGCTTTTTTCCGCCGCCGTTGGCCATGAGCAACTCGACGAGCGGAGCCCCAAACGCGATGGTCTTTCCGGAACCCGTGCGTCCACGTCCAAGGACGTCACGACCAGCAAGGACGTCGGGAATGGTCGCGGCTTGAATCGGGAACGGTGCAATCGCGCCGAGTTCGAGCAGAGCGGTTTCGATGTTGCGACCCAATCCGAGGTCGCCGAAGGTTACGCCGTCGACATCCTCCGCAGTGGTGGCCATCGCCTGCAGGCGATCGAGCACGACGTCGTCGCCGGGTTCGTAAAACGCTTTTTCGTCGCGCGACGGATAGAAGTCCGAGTCGCGGCGGGCAGGACGTTCGTCTCGAGCGAAACGATCGTTGCGCGGGGCACGGTCATCCCGTGCCGGACGGTCATTGCGAACGGGTCGCGAGTCACGAGAGTAGCGATCGGTCCGCGGTCCGCGGTCGTCTCGGACAGGGCGACGATCATCCCGTGCAGGGCGATCGTCGCGCACGGGGCGACGGTCATCACGAGCTGGTCGGTCATCACGTGCCGGACGAGTATCCCGCGAAAAACGGTCGTTACGCGGAGCACGGTCATCGCGCGCAGGGCGATCATCACGGACGGGACGGGTGTCCCGCGCAGGGCGGTCGTCGCGTCGCTCGTCGCGGGTCGTGCGAACGGGACGGTCAAACTTGCTCTTGGCATCGACGTGGCGTCCTTCGCGGACGGGTCGACCGTCGCGGAAGGCAAACTCGTTGCGCGGAGCACGGTCAGCCCGGTCCGCTCGAGGAGCTCGGTCATCACGCGCGGGGCGGTCGGAACGGGCGGGGCGGTCATCGCGAACCGGACGGTCGTCACGAGACGCGCGCGCGGGTCGCGCCGGTCCAGCGGTCGAATCCGGCCGACCGAATCGGCTCTTTTTCTTCGCCGCGGCTTCGCGCGGATCGAAGTTCTTTCCGCGGCGAGCCGCGGGAGGGGTGTTAGTAGGCATCAGAATGCTTCCTGGCTTGTACAAATCTCATAGCGGCACACAACAGTGCCTCACGAAACCGAGCAATCAGTGACCGGGTTCGATTCACAAGTGGGGTCCATTGCCAACAGGGTGTTGTCAACCCGACTCGGAACCTATACAAACCACACAAATTCGCAGAAATACTTCTGCATGTCCTGAGCCGACTTAGCAATAGTAACAGGAATTCCCCGAGTTTCACCCGCCCTATGCTGTACCTCATGACAACGCAAAAAAATCGCTGGCTCGCTCTGCTCTTTGTGAGCCTCGCTGTGGCGCTGGTGATTGTCGATTCGACCATCATCAATGTCGCGATTCCCGCCATCGTGGTCGACCTCGATGCGTCGTCAACCGACGTCCAGTGGATCCAGGAGGCCTACACCCTGGTGTTCGCCGCACTGCTCCTGGTTTTCGGTGCACTCGCGGACAAATGGGGACGCCGTTCGATGCTCATCATTGGTCTGGCGTTTTTCACGGTCTCGTCAATTTTTGCCGCGACGTCCGATACCGCCGGCGCGCTCATCGCCTGGCGGGTCATCCAGGGAATCGGTGGGGCGATGGTTCTGCCCACGACCCTGTCCATCGTCAATGCGACCTTCCAGGGCAAAGAGCGTGGCATCGCGTTCGCCGTGTGGGGTTCGACCATCGGTGGAATGGTCGCCGTCGGGCCTCTTCTCGGCGGTTGGCTGACCACCGAGTTCTCGTGGAACTGGGCGTTCGGAATCAATATCCCGCTCGGGGTTCTCATCGCGGTCGGTGTCTTCCTGTTCGTGACCGAATCCAAAGACGTCGAACACGCGCGTGCCATCGACTGGGTCGGGGCGGCACTGTCCGTCGTGGCCAGCGGCAGCCTCGTCTTCGGGCTCATCGAAGGCCGCAACTTCGGTTGGTGGACGGTCAACACGCCGTTCATCGTCGGTGACTGGCAGTGGCCGTTCGAACTGTCCGTCGTTCCCGTGTCGTTCGCCGTCACGGTGGTCACCGTCGTCGCCTACATCCTCCACGGGCGCAGTCGTCAACGCGCCGGCAAATCAACCCTCATCGCGTTCTCGCTCTTCGCCACGCCTAGTTTCCGAAACGGCAACATCGTCGCTCTCATCGTGAGCATGGGTGAGTTCGGCATCATCCTCGCACTTCCGTTGTGGCTGCAATTCGTTCTGGGATACACGCCGTTCGAAGCGGGGCTGATTATCGTAGCGCTCGCGGTCGGTTCATTCGTCGCCAGTGGAATTTCCGCCGGCCTCGGCTCGCGCCTTCCGCCGACGTGGATCATTCGCATTGGGCTCATTCTCGAGATGATCGGTGTTGCCGGAATCGGGTTCATGATTTCACCGGACGCATCGGGTTGGTCGATTGTTCCGTTCCTCACGGTCTACGGAATGGGTGTCGGGTTCGCGACGGCCCAACTCACCGGGGTGGTCCTCAAGGACGTGCCCGTCGCGTCAAGTGGCCAGGGTTCGGGAACATCGAGTACGTCGCGTCAAATCGGGTCCGCCCTCGGAATCGCGGTCATCGGGACAATCCTGTTCTCGACGGCACAGTTCAGCCTGCAAGCGGCTCTCGAGAAACGAAACGTCCCCGATGAAATCGCTGCGCCCATCGTCGCAGCGGTCGTCGATTCCGCCGGTGGCGCCATCAGCGGCTTGGAGGCGAACCCCGCAACCGCCGAGTTCGCCGCTGACGCAAAGCAAGCGCTCTCCGCGGGAACAACGAGTGCCGCATACCTCGCGGCCGGCTTCCTTGCTGTCGCGCTCGTCGCCAGCTTCTCGCTCGGCAAATCCGCCGAACGACGGTCGGCGGCGCGCACAAAGCCTTAGCGCGGTGCGCTGGCCGAGGTTACGCCGGCCGGCCTGTCGTTTGGGTCCTGCGAATTAGTTGCAGGTGCAACGGTCGGCGTCCGCAACTCCCGCGAGCGCCTCGTCGATGTGCTGTCCACAGCCGGACCACGTGGCCTTGCCGCAGCTGTCACACTTGACTTTCTGACACATGATGTCTCCTTAGTTGCTTCGAATCAATGTTGTCGAATTCGCTCGTTCGATTGAATCCATCCCCGCCCGCCACGTCAGATAACCGCCATCCAGGTTCGATGCGGAAATCCCGTGGGAACGAAGAATCTGGGTGGCGGTGTGTCCGCGCTGTCCGACTTTGCAGTGGACGATGACGTCGGTCGCCATGATCTCATCGAGGCGGTCACGCAGTTCATCGACGGGAATCAGCACAGCACCCGGAATTGCGCCCGCGCTGTGTTCATCGGCGGTTCGCACGTCAACGAGGACGGCGCCGCCGGCCTGTCGTTCGTCGAGTTCGTGCCACTGGACGGTCGGCGTTCGACCCGCGAGGACGTTGTCCCCCACATAACCGGCTTGGTTGACTGCGTCTTTGGCCGATCCGAACTGGGGTGCGTAAGCGAGTTCGAGATTCATGAGGTCCGAAACTGTCAGGCCACCATAGATTGCCGTCGCAATGACATCGATTCGCTTGTCAGCCCCGTCGCGACCGACCGCCTGGGCGCCCAGAATTCGTCCCGTGTCCGATGCAAACACGACTTTGAGCGTCAGCGTTTCGGCTCCCGGGTAGTACCCCGCGTGCGAGGCGGGGTGAAGGTGGATCACGCGGTGGTCGATTCCGGCGCGTTGGGCGGCTTTCTCACTGAGTCCCGTGATGGCCGCCGCCATTCCATAGGCGCCCACAATTCCAGTCGTGATTGATGGGCGGGCCGCAACGTCCAGTCCGCCGACGACATCGGCGACGAGCCGACCGTGCCGGTTAGCCAGATTTGCAAGCCACACCATCGTGTCGTCGCCGGTGAGAGCGGATCCTTTTTCCGCAGCGTCGCCCACGGCATAGATGTTCGGGTCGCTCGTCCGCTGTTGCGAATCGACCCAAATTCCCCCCGCAGACCCGATTCGAAGACCCGCGTCCACCGCGAGCGAGTGATCGGGGACCACCCCCACAGACGACACGACAACGTCCGCGGTGAGCCTCGTTCCGTCGGTCAGTTGAACGGCGTATTCCGTGATCTCGGTCGCCGTGACATTGACCAGGATTCGGATACCGTTCTGTTCGAGGTTCGCGTGGAACTGCTCAATCATCTCGGGGTCGAACGGTGCGAGGATGCTCGGGCCCGACTGGACGATGGTGACCTTGTGTCCGCGATGACGAAGGTTTTCAGCAACCTCAACCCCGATGAAACCGGCTCCGAGAATGACGATGTGTTTGGGTGCGCCACTCACCGCCGCGATGATTCGGTCGGCGTCGGGCACGTTTCGCAGCGTCAGTGTGCGATCCCAGCCGGGAACATCAAGCCGTCGAGGGGCCGCCCCGGGGGACAAAATCAGATTGTCGTAGCGGTCGGTGCTCTCGACACCTGTCACTTCGTCGCGAACCGTCACGGTTTGAGCGGATCGATCAATCGCGGTTACTCGAGTGTTGACGCGGACGTCGAGATTGAACCGCGCCGCGAGGCTCTCGGGGGTCTGCAGCAGCAGGCTCGACCGTTTGCCAATAACACCGCCGATGAAGTACGGAAGCCCGCAGTTAGCGAACGACACGTCCGGTCCGGCCTCGTAGATTGTGATTTCGGCGGTTTCGTCGAGTCGCCGAAGTCTCGTCGCCGCGGACATTCCACCCGCAACCCCACCGACAATGATCGTTTTCATCCGTGCGCCTAGGCCAGCGACATGAACGCTTTTTCAAGCGCCACTCGGCTGTCGCTGTTGTCCGGTTCGTTCGCGCAGTGCGCCATTCCCGTTGACACAATCGAAAATCCTGCCCGGGTCAACGCGGTGCTCGCGGCCGAAAGCTGTTGCAGAATGTCGGTGCAGTCGCGACCCTCATCAATCATTCGCACAATCCCCCCGATCTGGCCCTGGACGCGAGCAAGTCGGTCGCGTGCTGTTTTCAGTTCATCCGGTTCAATAATCACGGTGCTCCTCGGTTTGCGTTTGATCAAATTCTAGCATACCCTAGGGGGTATCGAAAGGAATCACTCCATGAAAAAAATCGTCTCACTTCTCGCCGCATTCGTCACCGCCGTGACCGTGATGTTTGGCGTGACCGCCTGCGCACCCGAGAATACTGATATGAGCACCGTCACCGCCGTCATCGACGTTCGCACCCCGGCCGAATTTGCCGAGGGTCATCTGGAGGGCGCCATCAACATCGACTGGCAGGGCGCGACCTTCTTTGACGAGATTGCTCAATTCGATCCCGCGGGAACCTATGTCATCTACTGCCGTTCGGGCAACCGCGCTGGACAGGCCATCTCGGCGATGACGGAAATGGGCTTCACCGACCTCACCAATGCGGGTGGCCTCGACCAAGCGGCATCTGCCACCGGTTTACCCATCGTTCGGTAGTACCCGTCGAGTAATCGGATTCACCCCCGTCTATAGCGGGGTGAGCCGCCACGGGCGTATCCTGTTGACATGAGCACAACACGAGTTTCGGACGCAGAACGCACCATCAAGGGCGTGAGGCGGATCGCAATTTGGACAGTCATCATTTCGCTCGTGGTCACGGCCCTCATCGGGATTTACACGATCGTGGGCGGGGAGTTCGGAGAGACCCAGGGCAAGGTCATGCTCACCACCCTCGCTGTAGCCGGCTTCTCAATTCTCGCACTCTGCCATCTCGCCGTGTTCGGTCGGGACGTCAAAGTTTTCGGTTGGGTCGGGATTGGAACGAGCGGAGTGGCACTGGGGCTCGCCGCCACACTCATCTGGTGGAACTGGTCGGACATGATGTACCAACCGAGCGACCTGTATCTCAATCTGACGAAGTCTTTTGCGGTGAGTGCCCTCGTTGCGGTATCACTCGCTCACGCCAACCTGATGCTGTTGCTCCAAAACTCTTCATTGCGCTGGATTCGGACGGCACTCAGTGTCGCCCTCGTCTTCATCACCATTGTCCCCGCGCTCGTGCTCCCGGTCATCCTGACCGACGGGACGTTCCCTCCGATGTCGTTCCAGGATGTGTACTGGCGATTCTTCGGGGTCATCCTCATCCTTGACGCGCTCGCCACGATTGCCCTTCCCGTCACCACACTCATCGTTCGCAGCCAGCGGAAAAACCTCGCGGTTGAGCCTGCCGTGCCGAAAGCTGCCTCCGCCGCAACAATTAATGTGTCACTGTCCGGGGTCAACGCTGCTTGGGTAAAGACTCGCGCCACCGAGACGGGAACCACCGCCGACCAGGTGATCACCGCCCTCATTGCCGCCGCGCGAAAGAAGTAGAGTGCCGGCGTCGCCACGTCGAACTGCGGTCGTCGTCGACGACGAACCACTCATTTGCAGCATCATCGCCGACATTCTCGAAGCGGAAAACTGGTCCGTGACTCAAGCGCAGGACGCCCTCAGCGCAATCACCGCGGTCACGTCCACACGTGCGGAACTCATCATCGCCGATATCGACCTCGGGATTGGTCCGACAGGAATTGACGTCGTCCAACGCGCACGGGCCGACAATCCGCAGATTGGGGTTGTGTTCATCACCAACTTGGCTGACCCTCGAATCACCGGCAAGGGGTGGTCGACGATTCCGAGCGACGCCGCCTACATCGTAAAAACAGCCATTAGTTCGACCACCGCGCTCCGTGAGGCGGTGACCACCGCGTTGGACGGCAAAGACTCCACGGTGCGGCCGAGGCCGACAGTCACATCCACCCAGTCGCTGTCGAACACCCAAATCGGGGTTCTCAAACTCGTTTCCGAGGGGTTGTCGAACGACGAAATAGCCGCCGCCCGCAACACCACCGTTCGAGCGGTGGAACGACTCGTCAACCGAATGATTGTCGCCGCTGGATTGGCGCCCGGCCCGACCGCCCGCGTCCAACTCGCCCGGCTGTATTGGGACCAGTTGAATGGCCGTTAAACCAAATCGCCCCGAGAGCCTCTTTCGACTGCGTGACTTCACCGAGATACTGACGACTGCGTGGCCGTTCCGACCGGTTACCATCGTGACCTACCTCGCCGTCACGCTGCTGCCGACAACCGCTTCCGAACTCGGACGGCTGTCGCAACCCTCGTTAATCGTCGCCGTGGGGGTCTCAACACTTTCGGTCTCGGTGCTCGGTCTACTGCTGTTCGCAGCGAAAATCATCCTTCCCGCTCGGTTTCGCACGTCGTTCCCGATCGTCCTGTCCGTGCTGTTCGCGGTGGGTGCGCTGCGGGGAACAATCACTTCTGCCATCATGGGCCTCACCACTCTGGAATCAGAGTCCCACCTGGCCTCGCGTTTGTTTCTGGCGACGTTCAGCCTTCCCCCCGTGCTTGCGCTCATCTCGGTGGTGGTCAGCCGCGTTGCTCAGTCGCGCGAGCGGACGGCGAGCACCCAAATCGAGATCTCCGCAATCGAACAGAGACGCGACCGAATTCTTGAGAACATTGCGGCC
The DNA here is from genome assembly GCA_044237445.1 of Microbacteriaceae bacterium. Lineage (GTDB taxonomy): Bacteria > Actinomycetota > Actinomycetes > Actinomycetales > Microbacteriaceae > MWH-TA3. Next base: position 10,482 of record JBIIFF010000011.1, read on the forward strand.
AGTGACCGAGAGCTTCTCGATCAAGTAGACCGCACCCTTCGTCCGGCCGTCGAGTCATTGTCCAGTCAAATCGCCGACCGACCCGAAGCTCGGGATTCAATCGCCGCCGCTCTCTCCTCTCTGGCTAACGACGTGATTCGTCCGCTGAGCCACAGTCTCGCTTCGAGTGCCGCGCCGGTACACCCCGCCCGATTTCCCCCTGTGGGTCGCTCTGCGCCGGCCGGCGCACCGACCTTTCGGGATCAGGTGAGCCCCACATTTATCGGTCTCGTCGTTTTCCTCGGATCGGGAACCGTGTTGCTGGATACCCTCCCCCTCGCCAATGCCGCCGCGGCGGCGGTTGTTTCAGGCGTGGTCCTCTTCGCCGTGGTGCGAATCCTTGTTGCCGTCGTCGGTGACACGACCTGGCCGACGCTCGCTGTTACCGCGACAAACACGATGGTGCTGGGGCTCGCGTGGATCCCCGCTCATCTGTTCAACCAATCTTTCCTTTTCCCCGACGGTCTCGTTTTCGACGCGTGGGTTACCAGTTTTGTTGGACTGCCACTCTCGGGCTTGCTGTACCAGCTCATCATCCTCGGGTCATTTTCGTGGCGAAACCAGTTGGCTCGGCTCGAAAACACCCGCCGAAACGTGGCCTTTCAGTTGTCCGAGGCTCGGCGTCGCGCGTGGCTCCGCCAACGCCACCTCACCCACACCCTCCACTCTTCGGTCCAATCGCGGGTTCTCGCCGAATCCCGCCTGGTTGGTTCTGGCGCGGGATCGCTCAGTTCGGCAGAACAACGGCGTTCACGGGGAACCCTCGACATGGTGATCGACGCCATCGATGAAGACCCCTCAGTGTCGATTGATGCTCTCGGGGGCATTGTGGACATGGTCGCATTCTGGAAAGGCATGTGCGAGATTTCAGTCACGGTCCAGCCCAATCTGTTGTCGACCGTCGACGCGGAAGCGGCCGAATCGGTTCTCATCGTTACGTCGGAAATGATTTCCAATGCCATCCGCCACGGAAGCGCTACATCAATGTCGATCGAGATTCATCGGGATTCGCCGGACACTATTCGCATTGTCTCCAGCAACAATGGGCGCGGGCTTGGCGACGAGCATCGCCCGGGGCTCGGGATGTCTCTGTACGACGAACTCAGCACCGAATGGCAGATTCTGCCGGGCGAACCGGTCACCGTGGTGGCCCTCATCGCGGCACGCGGGAATAGATTCGACGCAACGACGTTGGAAAAGAGTGGACACACACGAGAGGCACCATGACAACAATTGCATTTGACCGAGAACAATTCGAGGCTGCTATTACCGCCTCGGACGCATTCGTGATTGTCGATTTCTGGGCGGAGTGGTGTGGGCCGTGTCGACAATTCGGCCCCATTTTCGACCGCGTCAGTGACAAATACCCCGACATCACTTTCGCCAAAGTAGACACCGACGCTCATCAGGATCTTTCAGCGATGGCCGGAATTCGGTCCATTCCCACCCTGATGATGTTCCGCGACGGGATTCTGATCTTCAACCAGGCCGGTGCGTTATCTGAACGAGCGTTGGAGGATGTTATTGCCCAGGCCCGAGGGCTGGACATGGCGGCCGTGCGAGCCGAATTGGATGCTACCGCTACGTCAGCGGAGCCCGACCGCGGAACAGTCTCCTGACTCGCGCCTTGACCGTCGTTGCGGGCTTTTCGTTGTAGACCCCGGCGAATTGCTGCCCCGACATTTTTTGTATCTCGGCCATGATGGCGTCGGTCGCGTCTCGTCGGGCCTTTCCGCTGTTCGGCTCACCAAACCCTGACAAATCCATGGGCTGACCGTATTCGACCCGCAGTTTGGCGAGTCGAATCCCCTTTGAGCCAACGGGTTGAATCTTGTCGGTTCCGGTCAACGCGACGGGAACGACGGGGACCTTCGCCGTCAAGGCTAGCCAGGCGACACCGGTTTTCCCGCGATAAAGACGACCGTCCAGTGACCTCGTTCCCTCGGGATACATGGCGAAGGATTCCCCCTCGACGAGGCGCGCGAGCCCCGCATCCAAGGCATCTTGTGCGGCCGAGGCAGAGCGGCGGTCAACCGGAATTGCGTCGATGGACTCGAAGAATTTCTTGGACAGCCAGCCCTTCGCGCCCTTGCCGGTGAAGTATTCGGCTTTTGCCAGAAAAGATACTGGTCGACGCGACAGAAGGGTGATGATGACCGAGTCGAAAAAAGATAAGTGATTACTGGCCAGAATGACGCCACCCTTTGCGGGCATGTTGGTGCGCCCGATTATCTTCGCGGAGAACAGAACCCGGATGATCGGCGGAAACAGAACGCGCGTGATGAATTTGATCATGAACGAGCTCGCTTTTTCGGGCCGGGAAGTTCGCGAGCGGGAACGCCCACCACCGTTCGACCGGTCGGGACGTCCTTCAACACGACAGCCCCGGCCCCCACCACAGCGTTATCGCCGACCGTGATGGGGCCCAAAATCAGTGCCCCGGCGCCAACCGTGACGTTGTTGCCCAGCGTCGGGTGCCGGCGGCCGTCTTTGACGTTGCCCTGACCGCCCAGTGTCACGCCGTGATAAAACATGCAGTCATCCCCGATGATGGCCGTTTCGCCGATGACGACACCAGCGCCATGGTCGATGAACAGTCGGTTGCCGATCTGAGCGCCGGGATGAATCTCGATGAGCGTCCACCAGCGGACGATTTGCGAAATGAATCGGGCGATGAATTTCCATCCCCAGCCCCAGAGCATGTGGTTCATGCGGTACCACCAGACCGCGTGGAGGCCCGACAACACCCAGAACGCTTCGGTCCGAGTGCGCGTTGCCGGGTCTCGGTCCATCGCCATCGCGAGGTCCTCGCGAATGCGCTGGAGGGGGGTCACCTAGTCGAGAATACCCTCAAAAAGAACGGTCGACAGATAACGCTCTCCGTAGGACGCGACAATCACAACGATGGTCTTGCCCTTGTTCTCGGGTCGCTTGGCCACTTCGAGGGCAGCCCACACGGTCGCTCCGGAGGAAATTCCCGCGAGAATTCCCTCTTCGCGCGAGACCCGCCGGGCCATGTCTACCGAGTCCGTGATGGACACGTCGATCACTTCGTCGTAAACGTCGCGGTCGAGGATGGCGGGAACAAAGTTCGCCCCGATGCCCTGAATCTTGTGAGGGCCGGGAGCCCCGCCGTTGAGGATGGGCGAATCGATTGGTTCTACTGCGATGACCCGAACGCCCGGCTTCCGCTCCTTGAGCGCCTGGCCAGTACCGGTGAGTGTTCCACCAGTTCCGACGCCCGCGACAAAAATGTCCACAGCGCCGTCGGTGTCATTCCAGATTTCTTCCGCGGTCGTTGCCCGGTGGATCGCAGGGTTCGCTTCGTTTTCGAATTGGCGGGCGAGCACCGACCCCGGTCGATCGGCCGCAACCTGCTCAGCGGCCGACACCGCCCCCTTCATTCCCTCGGGCCCGGGCGTGAGAATGAGCTCGGCTCCGAATCCCCTGAGAAGCGCACGCCGTTCAATCGACATTGACTCGGGCATCGTGAGGACGACCGAATAGCCGCGCGCCGCGCCGACCATCGCGAGGGCGATACCAGTGTTACCGCTGGTCGCTTCGACAATTGTTCCGCCCGGCTTCAGTTCACCGGACGCCTCGGCCGCGTCCACGATCGCCACGGCGAGACGATCTTTGACGCTCGATGTCGGATTGTAGAACTCGAGCTTCGCCAACACAATCGCCTCGGACCCGTCCGTCACGCGATTGAGACGCACGAGCGGGGTGTTGCCGAAGGTCTTGGTGATATCCGAATAGATGCGTGCCATGGGGGTTCTCCTGTTGAGCGTGGTCGTAGTCCGACACTACAAACCGAGGGTGAATCGTGGAAGTTGTGTTACGTCACGCGCGTAACAAAGCGCTATTCCGCGTTTTCGGGCGACAAGTGCTCGTGAATCGCGAGCCACGACCCGTTTCGACGCTCGAACACAATGGTTTCACGCTCGCGGATTGTGGACACTTCCCCGGCAAACTCGATGTCGCTATCGACATAGTGGGTGAAAACCGCGGCCGATTCACCGATCACCTGCACGTGTTGCTCGCGGGAACGGCAGCCGTGAACGCGGAAACCATCGTTGGCCTCCCAGGATGCCCACAGAGTTTCGTAGTCCGCCCGAGAGTCGAGGCGCGCCGTGTGCGTGTAGAACAAAAACGTCGCGTCAGGGGCGAACCCGGCAAAGTATTCCACTGTTCGATGGTGGCCGAAGTCGTCGACGATCGCCGCCGCGGCCGCGAGGACCTCGTCTCGCGCACTCATGCCATCCTCCGCGCGATCACGGTGATTAATTCGTAAGCGAGGTGCGCTGCGGCAATACCCGTGATTTCCGCGTGGTCATAGGCGGGCGCCACCTCGACGATGTCCGCGCCAATGAGGTTGACGCCGCTGAGCGCCCGAACCATACGCAGCATTTCGCGGCTCGACAATCCCCCGGCTTCGGGCGTGCCCGTGCCCGGCGTGAACGCGGGGTCCATCACGTCGATGTCAATCGAAACGTACACGGGACGATCGCCAACGCGCGCCAACATGCGCTTAATCATTTCGTCAATTCCCAGTTCGTCCGCATCCGTCGAACGCAGCACCTGAAAGCCGAGTGCCGTGTCGTCCGCCAGATCACTGTCGGAATACAGGGGGCCACGAATGCCGACGTGAAGACAGCCCGTGAGGTCGAGGAAACCATCCTCGCTCGCCCGTCGGAACGGTGTCCCATGGGTCAGCGGCGCACCAAAGTACGTGTCCCAGGTGTCCAGGTGGGCGTCAAAATGGATGACCGCGATCGGGCCATGCTTTTTGTGAAGAGATTTGAGAATCGGGTACGCAATCGTGTGGTCGCCGCCGAGCGTCACCACGGTGGTTCCGTCGGCTGTGAGTTCGTCCATGCCGGCTTCGATTTGTTCAATCGCTTGGGCAATGTCAAACGGGTTCACTCCGAGGTCACCCGCGTCGACCACCTGGGCGAGCGCAAACGGCATCGCGTCCTGCGCGGGGTTGTAGGGACGCAGCAGTCGCGATGATTCACGAATGTGACCGGGGCCAAATCGTGCACCGGGCCGATAGCTGACACCGGCATCAAAAGGAATTCCCAGCACGGCGATGTCCGCGCGGGCTACTTCATCACGTCGGGGAAGCCGAGCGAAGGTCGGTGCCCCGGCGAACCGAGGCACCGACGTCGCGTCGACTTGACCAACCTTGTTTCCCGCGTTGTCGCGGGGGATGGGTCCTGTCATTACTTCTTTCTAGCGAACGGGCGGGATGGTGGACTTCACCGAACGACCGATCCGCGGTCCCTTCGGCCCGAACACGTAGTCGGGTTCGGGGAACAGGATGAGCGCTCCGACGTACAGCACCGCAGCCGAACCGATGGCAACGAGGAGGCTCAAGTCGACTCCGCCCGCGACCGCGTTCCACTGGCCTTCGATGATGGGTGGGTAATACGCGAACTGCAGACCGAGGACTGCCGAGACGACCCACGCCACCATGGCGCGCCAGTTGATGCCGTTCGTGTACCAGTAGCGGCCACCCTTCTTGCCGCGGTTGAAGACCTGAAGGTCTTCGGGGCTGTACCAGCCACGACGGTTCCAGAACCCGATCGCCATGATGATCATCCACGGGGTTGTGGTCACCACAATCGCGCCGACGAATCCGTTGACGGCACCGAGGAGGTCGAAGTACAGACGGCCGATGATGATGAACGCGAAGGCGACAACTCCGATGACAATGGTCGCCTGGACGCGGGTGAGCTTCGGGAAAACGGACGAGAAATCGAGCCCGGTTCCGTAGAGCGACGTGCTACCCGTCGACAGACCACCAACGAAGGCAACGATGATGATGAGGTACGCGTACCACTCAGGAGCCGCGCCAATCAGTCCGACGACATAGTCTCCGCCCGTCACGAGGGTCGCCGTGGCGACACCGAAGAGGAACGGAATCAGGGTCATCGCCTGGGCACCGAAGGTTGCCAGCGCGAGCTTGCCATTCGACGTTCCGTTGGGGATGTAGCGCGACCAGTCACCGAGGAAGGCACCGAACGAAATCGGGTTCGACATGACGATGAGTGCGGACAAGATGAACGTCGGCCAGAAGCCGCCGAGCAGGTATTCACCCGAGCCGGCGTACGAGGGGTCGAAGACGCTGGAGAACGCAACGATTGCGAGCAACATCAGAACCGAGTTGGCCCACACCGCGATGCGGTTGATGAACAGCATGAACTGGTAGCCGTAGACCACGACGACAATCACGATGAACCCGATCAGCCCATACAGTCCGGCTCGGAGCATGGGTGAGTCTTCGGCGCCGAACAGGCGGACGAACGCACCGACGAGAGCGTCACCACCGACCCAGACCGAGATCGAGTAGAACGCAATCGCGGTGAGCAGCGACAGGAACGATCCGGCGATACGGCCGGTGACTCCGAGGTGTGCGCCGGAGGCGACCGCGTTGTTGGTGCCGGTGCGGGGACCGAAGAGCCCCATCGGCATGAGGAACAGGGTTCCAACGAGCACACCGAGTACGGCGGCAGCGACGCCCTCCCAGAAGGAGAGTCCGAAGAAAATGGGGAATGTTCCGAGCAATACGGTGGCGAACGTGTTCGCACCACCGAATTGGATTCGGAAGAGGTCGCGCGGCGTCGACGTGCGGTCGGCGTCGGGGATGGTGTCAATTCCGAAGCTTTCCACTTCGGTCATCTTGGGCTTGCGGTTTTGAGCGACGTTGCTCATCGTTGTCCTTTCCGACAGTTGGCGAAACAATGTGACGCCATGCTATTCCGTTCTTGACCCAGAGGCAATAGTTTTTTCTCATGGAGATAGTTCGTGTCGTAGACCTTTCCCGCGAGATCACCGCCGAAACGCAGGTATACCCGGGCGACCCCGTTCCGCACATCGCACAGCACGCCACCATCGCCGTAGACGGTTTCAACCTGGTGTCGGTGGCGATGGGCAGTCAGAGCGGGACCCACGTGGACGCGCCGTTTCACTTTGACGACGACACCGAAAAAATCGATGAGATCCCTCTCGCCCGTTTCGTCGGACGCGGAGTTGTCCTGCGGTGCAGCGGGGTCAGCGCACGAGAGCGAATCACTCTCGACTCCGTTCGGTCCGACGCAGAAACCGCGGGCGCGGGCGACATCGTTCTCGTCCACACCGGCTGGGCGCGCCACTACGGCGACCCGAGCTATTTCGACAACCCCTTCCTCGATGCGGGCCTGGTGTCATTCCTGCTGGACCGCGGGGTTCGCACCATCGGCCTCGATGCGTTGAACATCGACGAAACGCCCGACGACACGCATCCCGGCGAAGGCTTTCCGGCGCACCACCTCATCGCGAAGGTGGCGGGCGTGATCTGCGAAAACCTTTGCAACCTCGAATCCATCACATTCACCGACCCCTTCGTGTCGCTCCTGCCGCTCAAGTTCGTCGGAATCGACGGCGCCCCGGTCCGAGCCGTCGCGATGGAGGTCCGCTGACGATGGTGGGAATCATTCGGCGCACCGCAAAGTCAGCCAAAGACAATCCGATTCCCATCGGCGTGCGCCTTCGCGCAACGCGCCGAGCGCGTGGGTTGACGCTCGGTCAGGTTGCGGCGGCCGCGGGGTTGACCGAGGGCTTCGTCAGCAAACTCGAACGCGACCAGGTGTCGCCCTCCGTCGCGTCGCTCGTCGCGGTGTGTGAGGCAATCGGACTTCGCGTCGGCGAGTTGTTCGAACCCCCCACCAGCGCAATCGTTCGAGCCGGCGAGGGGGCGCTCATCAATTTCGGTGGCAACAACGCGCGGGAATACCTGCTGACCCCGGGGTCGCAGTCCAACCTTGAAGTGCTCCATTCGATTGTCGAACCGCTCGGTTCGGCGGGTGACGAACTGTACGCTCTTGACACCGAAACCGAGTTTCTCTTTGTCCTCGTCGGGGAGTTCGAAGTCACCCTCGGGCCCGAGTCACACCGACTCCGTGCCGGCGACGCGATGACCTTTCGTGGGCGCGAACCACACACGTGGCGAAACCCCTCGGCGAGCGAACCCGCCGAGGTGTTGTGGGTGTTGTCCCCCGCGCCTTAGGCCCGGAGAGCGCGACGAGCCGCCTTGCGTTCGAGTCGTCCTTCGACAAGCGAGTACAGGGCGGGCAGAACGAGCAGCGTGAGGATTGTCGACGACAGCAGTCCGCCGATCACGACGATGGCGAGCGGCTGCGAGATGAATCCGCCGCTTCCGGTCACACCGGTTGCGAGTGGTGTGAGCGCGAAGATCGTCGCGAGCGCCGTCATCAACACGGGACGCACGCGTCGGCTGGTGCCGTCGAGTAGCGAATCGATGACGGTACCGCCTCGTTCTCGGTACTGGTTCACGAGGTCGATGAGAACGATCGCGTTCGTGACCACGATTCCGACGAGCATCAGCAATCCAATCAGCGACGAGATTCCGAGGGGGATTCCCGACACAATCTGCAGGGCAATCGCTCCGGTCGCCGCGAACGGGATCGAGACGAGCAACAGCAGCGGTTGACGCAGCGATCGGAACGTCGCGACCATCACGACGTACACGATGAGGATCGCCGCGAGAAGCGCGAGACCCAGTTGTTGGAAGGATTCCGCCTGGTCTTGAGCGACACCACCGACGGTCGCCGTGGTTCCCGTCGGAAGGTCGACACTGGCGAGCGCCGTGTTAACCGCGACCGTTGACTCGCTGAGGTTGTCGGACGTAGGCGTCACGGCGACGGACGCCGACAACACACCACGCTCAGTGGTTCGCGATGCGGCTGTTTCCGTGATGCCAATCTCGGCAACCTTCGACAGTCGAACCTTGGCACCGAGCGGCGTCGTCAGTTTGTACTTCTGCAATTCGTCGAGGGTCTCTGGTGCGTTCGTGGACTCAATAATCAGGTCCATCGTGACGTCGTCAATGACGACCTGACCAATGGCGCTCGGGGCGATGAGACCAGCCAGTGTGCGACCGATGAGAACTTCGGACAGGGCGTACTTCGCCGCCGCCTTCCGCTTGATCGAGATCGAGATGAACGACTGCGTGTCATCGAGCGAAGTCGTGACACTGTCCGCGGATTTCGACTCGACAATCGCTGCCGTGATGGCGACCGTGACGTTGGTCAGAGTCTCTTCCGACGGCGCCTTCACGGTGATGTCGATTGTCTGTGAACCAAACGCACCACCCTGAGCCGACACAATCTCGCCCGTGTCCGTGATGGTCTCGAGGTCACGCGTGACCTCGGTACGGACGAGGTCCGCGTCCACTTCGTCGGAAATCGTGATCTGATACACAATGTTTCCGGCCTGGCCGTTGAACGCGGCAAACCCATTACCGCCACCAATCGACGTCTGCACGGTTTCAATGCCGTCGTAGTCCAACAACTTCGCCTCGACGTCCTCAGCGACCTCGGCGCGGTCCATCAGCGTCAAACCACCCGGTGTCGAATGCGTGAGTGTGATGGTCGACTGGCCACTTCCCCCCACAAAGTTGGTCTTGACGAACGGCGTCAGCGCGAGCGTCCCGCCCAACGTGAGAACGGCAATCATCATCGTCGCGACGGGATGAGTAATGGTCCAGCGAACAATCGGGCGGTAGTTGCGCTGCAGGAAGTCGTTGTCTTCCGACCCCGACCTGACGGGCTTGGCGGGCTTGGTCGACGCCTTCCTTCGCGGCTTCTTGTCCCCGAGGAACCAGTACGCGAGAACAGGCACGATGGTGAGCGACACGAACAGCGACGCGAGCAGCGCGATGGTGACGGTGACGGCGAACGGCTGGAACAGCTCGCCGGACAGTCCGCCCACGAACGCGAGCGGAAGGAACACGGCGACCGTGGTGATGGTCGACGCGGTGACCGCGGTCGCGACCTCTTTGACACCGTCTCGAATGGCGACCATGCGTTCTTCGCCGAGTGACAGGTGTCGCTTGATGTTTTCCACGACCACAATCGAGTCATCGACGACTCGACCAATCGAGATCGTGACGGCACCGATGGTGAGGATGTTGAGTGAGAAATCACTCGCCCACATGCCGATGAAGGTGAGCAACAGGGACGTCGGAATCGACACCGCGGTGACGAGAGTAGACCGAACGGATAACAAGAAGACCAAAATCACGATGATCGCGAAGAACAGACCCAACAAGCCCTCGATGGCGAGCGACTCGATGCTCTTTTCGATGAAAGGTGCTTGGTCGAACACGACGGTGAACTCGGTGCCGTTTCCGAGCAACGCGGTGATCGCCGGCAGTGCTGCCGTCACGGCGCGAGACACGTCAACCGTGTTGGCGTCGGCTCGTTTGGTGATGGCGACCGTCAAGGACGGCTCCCCGTTGACGCGCGAGATCGACGTAATGGTGTCGGGCTGAATGGACACGCTCGCCAGAGCGCCGATTGTCGTGACGGACAGAGTCGTCGGTGATGCCGTCGTCGCACTGGAGGACGCGAAAGACGACAGGCTGCTCGCGGACGAGGCGGGGGCCGCGGGGACAACCGTGGTCACCTTTTTGCCGGCGACACTTCCCGTGATGTTGGCAATGGGGAAAGTGTGGGCAAAGCAGTAGTAGAACGTGTCGCCCTTGTTCCATTGGGTCTGACTCGTCGGGTAGTGAACATCCGTGATCAACGAGGGGTACGTCGCGTAGGCCGCGGCTTTGATGATGCCGGAGGAGAAACATTCGCCCGTGGCAACCGGGCCGATGGCCGAGTCGCCAGGGTAAATCGGGATACCGGCGTCTTTTCGCAAATCACCTACGCGAACGAGTTGCGCCGAGTGAGGAGTGTCACAGTCGACAACGGTGTACGAATCCTGGTTGGCATCGGTGTAGGGCTCAATGCACTCGCCACCGTTCAACTCATCCCAACTCCACGTACCGGCAGATCGAGGATTGACCGAGATGGTCGGCAGCGTCGGGATGGTCGGCGTGGTTGCGGTCGGCACACTCGGTGTGAACGGAATCGTGACGGGGACGGATCGAATGTCGTCAAGGCTCGCGAGCGGCGTCCCCGACACAATCGACAACTCGCCTGTCTCGGACATGACCGTGCCCGCTCCGATCCGAAGACCTGCGGTCTGAAGGGCGGTCTGAATGTCGGAGGTCGCCAAACCGAGTCGGGCTAGCTTTTTCGCGTTGGGGACGATGGCGATGTGTTCGCCGTTGGCGCCAAATACCGCCGCTTCGCGGACCCCGTCCAGTTTGGTCAGTTCGCGAACCGCGATGTCCCGTAGGGCCTGGTTGAGCTGGTCGGGGCTGAGGTCACTCGTCACGGCCATCTGCAACACCGGGATGTCCGCGAACGACCCGGCGATGACCTGAGGTTCGATTCCCGCGGGTAACAGGTTGGAAATCCGGTTGATCGCCAGTTGGACCTTTTGTTCGGCCGATTCCAGGCTCGTCCCGTAGGCAAACTCGGCGGTGATCTGCGACAGACCGTTCTGCGAGGTCGCTGTCGTGGCCTCGAGCCCGTTCACGCCTTGAATCGCGGTTTCAATCGGGGTGGAAACCTCTTTCTCAACGATGACGGGCGAGGCGCCGGGGTAGTTCGTCACGACGACGAGTTGTGGGAACGTGATTGAGGGAATCAGTTCGAGTTTGAGCAGCGACATCGCGATGCCACCGAAAATCGCGACGACGACCGTGACAAGGGCGATGAGGGCGCGGTTACGGAGACTGAATATGGCGAGACGGTTCATGATGATGTTCCTTTAGTTGCTCGATTGCTTCCGTCGGAAGCATCCGAAGTCTGTTGTGTCGCGGCAACCCACGCGACGATTGCATCGCGCACATAGCTCGCGCCGTCAACTCCGCCGTAATGGCGGGCGAAACGCTCGTCGGCGACATACATGTTTCCGAGCCCGATGAATTGCTCGGCGGTGGGTTCGACCCCGCCCCAGCCCTGAGTGACCCAGTCGCGGTGGCGAAGGACGAGCGCGACTACTACGTCATCGGTAACGGGAAGTCCGCGAGAGTGCGCGTCGAGGTATTCGACCTTGAGCGCAACCCCTTCGGCCAGGAACTGTTCCCGCCCGATCGCCCCGAGATTCTTCCACCACGAGTTCGCGGTGGTCCATGCCGTGGAGCCCCAACGCTCGACCACTTCGTCACGATGGTCGTCGCGATGAAAGAGTGGAACAACGGACACGGGCGCTCCTTTGGGCGGTATTGAATAAGCCTAACCGCGGAATTCTCGGATGTGGACACAGGTACGCTGACGGGTGTGACCGCGTTGTCGAAGTCCCTCCTTGCCGTTTTTGTCGGCGGGTTGTTGGGGAGCGCGGCGCGAATCGGAATCACCCTCATCGCCGGGCGAATCGACGATTACTGGTGGCCGTATCCGATTCTTGTCGTCAATTTGGTCGGCTCGTTCGCTTTGGGATTTTTGGTCAGCCGCGGAATGGGGAAAATGCCGGCGTGGCTGCAGTTGGGGATAACCACCGGATTCCTCGGTGCGTTCACCACGCTGTCCGCCATTTCACTGGACGTGGCAGTTCCCGCCGTCCGACACGGAATCTCACCGCTGTTGGTCATGGGGTCGTACGCCATCGGATCCATCGTGTTAGGGCTCGTCAGCGCGATTCTGGGCTTGCGGCTCGGTTCGCGGCGTTCCGAGGTAGCGCCGTGATCGACGTGTGGTGGTTGGCGGCACAAATCCTCGCGGGTGGTCTGGGGGCCGTCGCGCGATTCGGACTGATGTCCGTCATTCGGCCCGGTGCGTGGTCGTGGGGGCTCTTCGCGGTCAACGCCGTCGGCAGCCTCGCGGTCGGGGCAGCGGCGGGTGCTTTCGCCGTCGCGGCACTTGACTGGACAACGGCGTCCCTCATCCTCTCGTTCGCAGCCGGATTCACCACGTTTTCAACGCTCACGGTGACGGCCGCGCAACACATCGAACGCCGAGAAATTCGAACGGGCGCAATCATCGTCACCGTGCATGTCGTCGTCGGAATTGCTCTCGCGGCGGTTGGGTATATCTCCACCAGCATGTTGCTCGGTGCGTGATATTCTGTTCTTCTGACGCCCCCGGACATGACGATCGCCGGAGTGGCGAAATGTGTGAGGGAAAGGGGTCCGCTATGGGCCGCGGCCGTCAAAAAGCGAAGCACACCAAAGTGGCGCGCGAACTGAAATACTTCAGCCCCGACACCGACTTGACCAAGTTGGAATCGGAACTCGGTGGAAACCCCCGACTCGACGAAGACCTCGCGAAGTGGCCCGAATATGCTGATGCGGCGACGTCATCGGCTGCGGATTCCACCGGCGAATCAGCGACCGACGTCGACGACGCAGATACGACTCAGTCCGCGTAGTTTCCAACCAGTCGCACGGCTCCGCCGTCGACTCCCTTGGAGCTCGTGACGTACCCGTCGAGCGAGTGTTCGCTGTCCGAGATGTGACCGACGACCCACGAGTCGATTCCCGCGGCGGTCCATTCGCGCGTGAGCGTGCTGGCCGCCTCGTGCGACACAACAGCGAGCATTCCGATTCCGAGGTTCCACGTGCCTTCGGTCGACTCGAGCGAATCACCCGACCACTCGGACAGCACGCGGAACACGTGGGACGGGCTCCAGGTCGAGCGATCGAGGTCGACCCACACGCCTCGCGGTAAAACCCGCGAGAGGTTTGCGGCGATTCCGCCGCCCGTGACGTGGGACAGCGCGTGAATCGCGTCCGGGTGCTCGGCAAGGGAGTCGAGAAGTGGCGTCGTGTAGAGCCGCGTCGGTTCGAGCAGTTCGAGTCCGAGAACTCGATCGAATTCGGGGACGGTGGCGTCAAACGCGAGATTGTGATTCGCGAGGATGTGGCGAACGAGCGAATAGCCGTTCGAGTGGAGGCCGCTCGATGCCATCGCTATGACGACATCACCCGGCTGAACGCGGTCGGCGCCCAACATCTCGTCTGCTTCGACCGCACCGACGGCTGCGCCAGCGACGTCGTAGTCGAGTTCACCGAGGAGTCCCGGGTGCTCGGCAGTTTCGCCACCGACCAGCGCGGTTCCCGTGAGCGCACACGCCTCGGCGATTCCGCGCACGATGTCGGCGATGCGTTCCGGGACGACCTTGCCGCACGCGATGTAGTCCGTCATGAACAAGGGCTTAGCGCCCACCACCACGATGTCGTCGACGACCATCCCGACCAGGTCATGCCCGATCGTGTGGTGAACATCGAGCGCCTGGGCGATGGCGACCTTGGTGCCGACACCGTCGGTCGAGGTGGCGAGAATCGGGCGGCGGAAATCCTTGAGGAACGACACGTCCATGAGTCCGGCAAAACCGCCCACACCGCCGAGGATGTCGGGTCCGTGTGTCGCCGCGATGGCTGATTTCATAAGCTCGACGGCCCGGTCTCCCGCCTCGGTGTCGACACCGGCGGCGGAATAGGGATTGGATGCCGTCATTACCCAATTCTACCGACGTGGCTCTCGCGCGGTGTGAGAGAATGAGCGCGGAGCCGCTTGGCGCCGACATCCATTCGAAGGAGTTCGCCTCGACATGTGTGGCATCGTCGGAATTGTCTCGTCAACTCCCGTCAATCAACAGGTCTACGACGCGCTCGCACTGTTGCAGCACCGCGGCCAAGACTCGACCGGGATTGCCACCTGCGAGGGAACGACGATTCATTCAGTCAAGGCGAAGGGTCAGGTGCGCGAGGCGTTTCGCACCCGCGACATGCGCGGACTGCTCGGGAACGTTGGACTGGGTCACGTTCGGTATGCCACCCGCGGGAACGCAAAACGCGAAGAAGAGGCCCAGCCGTTCTTCGTGAATGCTCCGTACGGCATCATCCTCGTCCACAACGGAAACCTCACGAACACCCGCGAACTGACCCGCGAACTCAATGAGGACGACCGACGTCACCTCAACACGAACTCGGACACCGAACTTCTCGTCAACGTCCTCGCCCACGAACTGCAGGCGGCAACGACCGTCGAAAAGTTTTCCCCGGACAACGTGTTCGACGCCGTCGCTCGACTGCACGAGCGCGTCGAAGGGTCCTACGCAGCCATCGCCCTCATCGCCGGCCACGGGCTTCTCGCGTTTCGCG
>JBIIFF010000012.1:0-25462 GCA_044237445.1 Microbacteriaceae bacterium
ACGTGACTGGTGAACTCGTGTGAATGACGACACCGGCCTTGATGGCGAGGTCGCGAATCGCGTGGATAACTCGCGTGAAGCCGCCCTGTGCATACAGCACGCCGTCGACGAGGTCGAGGTGGCTCATGAGGTGGAACATCGCGGGGGCGTTGAAGGGGCTCGCTCCGAGGAACACAGCTGGGTAGCCCAGAATCTGCTTGGCTCGGTTGGATTTGACGTGCCGGCCGACAAACGACCAGATTGTGCCGGTCAACAGACGTACGAGAGTGCCGATGCGTCCGAGGACCTCGCGATTAAACAAGGGCAGCAAGCTCTGGAACGACGAATACAGGAAGTACTTCTTGGCGACCTCGTAGGTTTCCGTCGCGGAATCGAGGTACTTCCCGACCGCCGCGCGCGAACCTGGTTCAATCTTTTCGAACATGTCGATGTTCTTGTCGCGTCCGACCTCGATATCGACGTGTTCCGACGGGTTCTTGCCCTTCGGCTCGAAAAATACGCGGTAACCAGGGTCCAGCAGGCTGAGGTTCAGTTCCTTCGCACTAGACGAACCCATCAGCCGGAAATAGTGGTCGAACACCTCGGGCATCAGGTACCACGATGGGCCGGTGTCGAAGCGGAATCCGTCCTTTGACCACGTGCCCGCGCGACCGCCCACGTTCGGAAGTGATTCGAGCACGGTGACGCGATAGCCGTCCTTGGCGAGAAGTCCCGATGCGCCGAGTCCGCCGATGCCGGCTCCGATGATGACGACATGTTGTTGAGTCATGGGTCTACTTTCCTCCGCGAACAATGACGCGCGCGGCGATGGCGATTTTTTCGAAGTCGTTCACGCGGATGCGCGTCGACTTGAGAACCTCGGCGGGGGTTTCGCGAATTCGCGAATTCAGTCGAGAAAAAAGCCCGTGTGCGAGACCGACGGCACGCGCCGCGTCGCGGGGTAACAGCGGGATGGTTCGGGCGGCGGCATCCAGATCGTCCGCGATGTCGTCGCACAGCCGGTTCTTGTCGTCTTCGGTGAATGTGGCGATGGTGACGCCGGGGAAATACGAGCGACCGAGGTCATCCACGTCCGCCGCTAGGTCGCGCAAAAAATTGACCTTCTGAAAGGCGGCCCCCAACGAGCGCGCGCCGTTGTAGAGCGTCCGTGCCGTTTCGGCGTCGGGCTTGTCATCGCGAATGAACACCGCGAGACACATGAGGCCGACCACCTCGGCCGACCCATAGACATAGGTGTCGAAGGAATCCTGCGTGTAGACGCGATCGGTCAGATCCATGCGCATCGACGTGAAAAACGGTTCGACGATGTCGCGCTGAATCGACACCTCCCGTGCGCTCAAGGCAAACGCATGGACAATCAGGTTGGTCGAGTATCCGGATGCCATCGCGGCGTAGGTGTCCGCTTCGAGTGCATCGAGCTGTTGTCCGGCCTCGACACGACTGAGTCCGGCCTCAACCGCAACGCCGTCCACCACCTCGTCCGCAAGACGAACGAGCGCGTAAATGTTATCGATGTGTCGGCGTGAATCCCGCGACAAAATGCGTGACGCCATGCCAAAAGACGTCGAGTACCCGCGGATCACCAGCGACGCCGATTCTTCGGACACGCGGTTGTACAACGCCAGGCGAGTCATCGTTTCGCCACACGCACGGAGGTCTTTTGGCAGAGCACACTCTCAGGATAACCTGTTGACTTATGAGTACCGTCGAAGAATTGGTCGTCCTCGTTGCGGAGGACGGGTCGCCTATAGGCACGGCGTCAAAGGCGACCGTCCACACCACTGATACGCCTCTTCATTTCGCCTTTTCCTGTCACGTGACCAACGCTGACGGTGATGTCCTCGTAACCCGACGTGCACTCACCAAACTGACGTGGCCGGGGGTCTGGACGAACTCGTTCTGTGGGCACCCCGGACCAGACGAATCCATCGACGACGCGCTCCTTCGCCGGGCGCAACAGGAACTCGGGATGTCGATCACCAACATCCACAGTGTGTTGCCCGATTTCCGTTATCGAGCCGTCGATGCGTCGGGCATCGTCGAGAACGAGATTTGTCCCGTGTTTGCGGCGACCGCAGTGGGCGAGCCCAATCCCTCGCCGAACGAGGTGTCCGAATGGCGGTGGGTCAGCCCGGACAGCCTTCGTGCCGCAATCGAAGGAGCGCCCTTCGCGTTCAGCCCGTGGCTGGTCTGGCAACACGAACAGTTGGTCGAATCTCGACTGTAAAACCGGGGCGTCGTTCGTCCTGTCGAGGCTCGTCCCCCGCTATAGCGCGGTTTTGTGGAAGTTCTTCCACGAACGAGACGCAGTTGGCCCGCGCTGTCCCTGATAACGACTGCCGTACTTGTCGCTTCCGTAAGGATGTTCGCTCGGTGACGTAAGGCGGAAAAAGCACAATTGGCCGATCTTCATGCCCGGCCACAACTTGATAGGCAGGGTCGCGACGTTGCTCAGTTCAAGGGTCACGTGACCGCTGAAGCCCGGGTCAACGAATCCCGCGGTCGAGTGGGTGAGCAGACCGAGTCGCCCCAGCGACGATTTGCCCTCGAGCCGTGCTGCGATGTCGTCGGGCAGTGTCACGAGTTCAAAGGTCGAACCGAGCACGAATTCACCCGGGTGAAGGATAAACGGCTCTCCCGGTTCCGCCTCAACCCCGCGGGTCAAATCGGGCTGTTCCTCAGCCGGGTCGATGAACGGGTATTTGTGGTTGTCGAACAGCCGAAAGAACTTGTCCAGCCGCACGTCGATGCTGGACGGCTGAATCATCCCGAGGTCGAGAGGGTCCAGCTGGACACGTCCCGATTCGATTTCGGCACGAATATCGCGGTCGCTGAGAAGCATGGGACGAGCCT
Organism: Microbacteriaceae bacterium; assembly: GCA_044237445.1. Classification (GTDB taxonomy): domain Bacteria; phylum Actinomycetota; class Actinomycetes; order Actinomycetales; family Microbacteriaceae; genus MWH-TA3. Next base: position 2,854 of record JBIIFF010000012.1, read on the forward strand.
ACCGTTTTGCACGGTTTAAGGGTTTCGTGTCGGTGGTCGGGTATACCCTAGGCGACCTTCCTCCAACCAGGGAAGCGAACGGAGAATATGGAAATCACGATGGACGATGCGGTGACGCAATACATAAAGTCACGATACGGAGACTCGCTGATGACGACCGGGTGGATGTTGGTCGTGTCCACCGCCGAGGGCGCTCTGGCCGGAGCTCCGAATGGGTTCGTCATGATCCACAACGAGGGCCTTCCGCAACACACACAGTTGGGGCTCTTGCAGTCGGGGGTCAATTCCATCACCCACGCGCAGATGTTCGAGTGGCTCGGGGGAAGGAAGCCCGAACCCCCGCCCTTCTAAGGGCTATACGAGGAAGTCGTTGTCCTTGGCGGTGCGCATGAATTCGACCACGCGTCGATCGACCTGGATGTCGGTGGGCTGAAGCGTGCGCGATAGGAAAACGCCGTCGAGCGTGCGAATTCGAGAAAACGCAACGTAGGCCTGCCCGTTGGCGAATGCGCCTCGGCCAAAGTCCAGCACCGCAGAATCCAACGTTTGGCCCTGGGACTTGTGAATCGTTACGGCCCACGCAAGTCGAAGCGGGAACTGTGCGAACGTAGCCATGATGTCTTCTTCGACGCGGTTCGTGTCGGGGTCATAGGTGTACTGAATCTTTTCCCACTGGACCGGCTGGACCTCGACCGTGTTCCGTGGGTCGGAGTCCAGAGCGACGTGTACCGCGGCATCGATTTTGACGACGGTGCCGACCGTTCCGTTCACCCACCGGCTTCCCTCGGTCGCCGAGTCGTTGCGCAAAAACATCACGCGCGCGCCGGGCTTCAACTCGAGTTCTTCCTCGGCGGGCAGTTGTCCGCCGAAATCTCCCTCGATGATGGCCGCCGCGGTAACCGTCTTCCCCGGCAGATCGCGCAGTGCCTTGGCGTTGATGCCGTTCGCACTGGCATTGGTGGTGGAGAGGGTTACGGTCCCTTCGGGGATCGGCCTTCGCGCACCGATGTCATTGAGCACCGCTCCGTCCGTCGACGTCATCGCCCCGTTGCGCATCCGATCGAGGATGTCGCGGAACTCGGCCTCGTCTTGGCGTTTGACGTCGGTCAGTTCGACGACGCGGGGCATGACTTCCTGCCACACCTTCGAATCGAAGAACCACGGCGACGGATAGTTGTCCATCAGATAATGCTTTTCCGCGCCTTCCTTCAGCACCGGCGGCAATTGGTACGGGTCGCCGAACATGACGACCTGGACGCCGCCAAACGGTTCGTTTTTTCGCCCCCGCGTCGCCCGAAGCCGGCGGTCCAACCCGTCCAACAGGTCACATCGAACCATCGAGATTTCGTCGATGACGACCGTGTCGATTTTCCGCAACAGGACGCGAGCGTCGTCGGACAGCGGATAGAACTTGGTGTGGTCGGTGACGAGACCGATGGGCAGCCGGAACAGGGAGTGAATTGTCTGTCCACCGACCGTGAGGGCGGCGACCCCCGTCGGCGCCGCGATCACGAGTGATTTGCTCGTGCGTTCAACGAATTCCTGCAACAGCGTGGATTTTCCCGTGCCTGCTCGGCCCGTGACAAAGACGTGTTCTCGCGTGCCTTCGATAATGTCCATGACGCGCGCTTGTTCGGGCGTGAGTTGAAACGTCATGGGGGCCTTTCGTCGGACTTTTCAGAGTACCCGCAGGCGCCCCCCTCGGCGCGGAGGCGTGACGAGTGTGGTGATAAATTCGTCGATTATTTCTCGCGTGTGCGGCGCGAGTCCAAACGGGTGAGCATGGCGTTGTAATCCTGAAGTTCCGCGTCGTTATCTCGCGTCGCTTGGCGATCGGTTCGCTTTGCTTCGCGAGCGTCCGATCGAATCCACGACAGGACAACCATTCCCGACAAAATGAGCGTCGGCAGCTCGCCGATTCCCCACGCGATTGCCCCACCGACCTGTTGATCCACCAGCGGCGAATCGCCCCAGGTACGCCCCATCGCACCGAACCATTCGGGCAACAGCAACGACTCGCCCGTCATCAGTGACAGCCCGAAGAATGCGTGAAATCCCATGGTCCCCATGAGAAGGATGAGCCGAACCGGATACGAGGCGCGATGAGGTGCCGGATCGACGCCAATGAGCGCTTGAACGAACAAATAGCCGGATAACAGGAAGTGAAGGATCATCCATTGATGGCCGAGGTGGGTGGTCGATGCCCACGACAGCAACGGCGAGTAATAGAACACCATGAGCGACAGCGCGAACACCACGGTGGACACGAGCGGCTGGCCGACCAGACCGATCCACCGCGATTGGACAATCCCGAGGAACCATTCGCGCATCCCTCGCGAACCGTCGTGGCGCACCTCGATGGCCCGCGCCACGAGGGTGACCGGAGCCGACAGAACGATGCCCACCGGAATCAACATCGTCAACAGCATGTGCGCGATCATGTGCGCGCTGAACAGGAATTGGCCGTACACCGCGACACCGCCGCTCGTCGTGTACACCAAAACCGCCATCGCCCCGATCCAGTTCAGCGTTCGGTGAATCGGCCAGGCATCACCCCGACGGTTTAGCCGCCGGACGCCCCACAGGTAGAAAAGAGTTGTAAAGACCGCGAACAACCCCCAGATGAGGTCAATGTTCCACTCGGTGAATGCCGTCGTCCAGGTCCACTCGGCCGGCACGGTTCGACCCGTCAAGATTTCGGCCGGCGTCATCGGCCCTGCGGCAATTTCGTCGATCGGGGGTGCGGTTCTCGCGAGTCCCGTTGCGAGCCCAACAATCGCGCCGAGAATGGCCGTTTCGACGAGTGCGAACCCAACCACCCCTCGCGCCGAATCGAGGTGCGGGATGATGGCTCGTCGCCAGCGAACGCCGAGCAGCGCGAGAATCACAACGCCGATCGTCTTGAGGATGATGAGCGTTCCGTATTCGGTGTCGAGGTTCTCGAGCGTCCCGACTCGAATGACAGCACTCGATACCCCGGTGATGGCCACGATCGCAATAGACAGCAGGGCAACCGATGAATAACGACGGAGAGTGTCCGCCCGGTTCGCTCCCGCGCTCATCGCGACGATGGTTGCGACCAAGCCGCCGGTCCAGAGCGACACGAACACGATGTGAAGCACCAGTGAGTTGACGGCGATTCCGTGGTTCGTTGCGGCACCGGAGTGGCTCATCTCGGCGAATGGCCACGCCGACGCAACAGCCACCAGGAACGCCGCGGCGAGCCAGAAAAAACGCCGGGCGATCGCGAGCACGGTGGTAGTGATGAGCGCCATCCCGGTCGCAATCATCAACTGTTGTCCGAGTTCGGTCGTGAAGACAAAAAACCCGAAGTTCTCGTCGAAACCGACGTCGAACGCGGGAGGTGTCCCGAGAACGGTGAAGTAGGTCAAGAAGGTGTACGCCACCATCGACAGCGTCCACACGACTCCGGCACCGAGCGCAACCGCCTGGACCCGCTGGGCGGCCTGGCCGGGGGGAAGAACGAACAACACAACTCCCAACCCACCGATGACAAGCGCCCCCGCCAACGACACCATCATTTTGACGAACGGCGTGCCCCACCGAACCAGGTCACCCGCATCATCAAGCCCACCCGTTGACGCGCCGCCGCCGAAGCTCAGCGCAAACCAGGTGCCGACGGACGCCGCGACGACGAGAGGAACCCAGATCCCTAGTCGTTGACGCATCACCCTGTGAGCCTACCGAGCGAACCTGGGCATAAAGAAAGGGGCGGAGTTTCCTCCGCCCCTTCCGAAAAGCACAAGCTACTTGACGGCAGCCTTGAGCTTGGAACCAGCCGAAACCTTGACGCTCTTCGAGGCCGCGATTTGGATGGTTGCACCCGTCTGGGGGTTACGTCCCTGACGAGCAGCGCGGTTGGTGCGGTCGAATGCGACCCAACCGGGGATGGTGACCTTGTTACCCTTGGCAACTTCGCCGGCAACAGTGGTGAAAAGAGCGTCGAGAACACCGTTAACGGTGACCTGGCTCTGTCCGGTGTGTGCGGCGATTGCCGCAACGAGCTCGGATCGGTTCATTCGAGTCCTCCTGAGACTTTGTTGATGAAGTGATAAACCTTGAGTTTCCCCAAGTTTTAGCGCTTTCAGACTACCAAGAAGACTTCTTTACGCCGGGCAATTCGCCACGGTGTGCCATTTCACGAAATCGGACACGTGAGATGCCAAACTTCGAGAGGAAACCACGAGGACGGCCGTCGATCGCGTCGCGTCCGCGAACGCGAACGGGCGAAGCGTTGCGCGGCAACTTCTGCAGACCGAGGCGCGCAGCGTCGCGGGATTCGGCGGTTCCATTGGGGTCAACGAGCGCCTTCTTGAGTTCGAGGCGCTTGGTCGCATACCGCGCGACGATCACCTTGCGCTGCTCGTTACGAGCAATCTTGCTTTTCTTCGCCATGGTTAGCGCTCCTCACGGAATTCAACGTGCTTGCGGACAACCGGGTCGTACTTCTTGAGGACGAGACGGTCAGGGTTGTTACGACGGTTCTTGCGGGTCACGTAGGTGTAACCCGTTCCCGCCGTGGAGCGCATCTTGATGATGGGACGAACGTCCTGTGACTTTTTCGCCATTAGAACTTCACCCCACGTGCGATGAGGTCGCGCATGACGGAGTCGATTCCGCGTGCGTCGATCGTTTTGATGCCCTTGACCGACAGGGTCAGGGTGACCTTACGTCCGAGCGTCGGCACGTAGTAGGTCTTCTTCTGGATGTTCGGGTCGAACCGACGCTTGGTGCGTCGGTGCGAGTGTGAAATGCTGTGTCCGAAACCAGGGGTGGCTCCGGTCACCTGGCACACTGCTGCCATGGTTTTCTCCTTGTAGTTACCGTGGGGGACGAACCCCACCCAAGATCACTTGTCTGCGTCCGTCTCGGTGAAACGGTCACGGTGTGCACGCGGGCGCGCAACCTCTCAAGGGTACGCGATAAAGACGGTTGTGACAAACTCAGGCCGCGCACCGAGCACATCGCCCGTAAATGTCGGCGATGTGGGTGTCCGGGATGAATCCGTGTTCGCGCGCAGTTCTCGCCGCCCACTCCTCGATTTCACCCCCGTCGACCTCGACCGTCGCCGAACACTCCGTGCACACCAGGTGGTGGTGGTGTGCGTTTCCGCACGCTCGATACGCCTGCTCGCCGCCACGGGCGACAGTATCGGCCGTGCCCTCTTCCACCAGGGTTTGGAGGGTCCGGTACACCGTTGCGAGCGAGGGCGCGTTCTGTCCAAGGAGGGCGTGAAGTTGCTGGGCCGAAACGAAATCGGTGGCCGCCGCCAACGCGCCCATAACTGCTGTGCGTTGTTTGGTGGTGCGTTTCACACCACGAGCCTAGTCGTGGTCCTTTACGCCCTTGATGTGGATGTGATCGTCGTGATGTTCGATGCCGTGTTCACTGTCCAGTTCGTGATGAATCTGCTTGCGCAACCGTGGCAGCAGCCACCGCTTGAAGACGACACCGTAAAGGAATGCGACGAGAATGACGTCGAAAACGATTTGCCAAAAGACTTCGGCGAAAATGTGCGCCGGGTCAAAGGTGATGGAAATAACTTCATCCCAAAAGGAAAGTGTTTCTTCGTGTTCGTGTGCCTCAGCGGCGAGCGTAGTTATGTTCATTCCCCCAGCATAGCCTTATTGAGAATGATTGTCAATAATTAGTCGAGCAGCATCGCTGGTTCTTCGATGATGCTCGCGATGTCCGCCAAGAATCGGCTGGCAACATCACCGTCGACAACGCGGTGGTCGAAGGACGCGCCGATTGTTGTCACGAAGCGAGCCTCGATCTGTCCATCGACGACCCACGGCTTTTGCTTGATCGCACCGAGCACCACAATCGACACCTCGCCCGGGTTGATGATGGGCGTGCCGGTGTCGACGCCGAACGAACCGAGGTTCGTGATGGTGATTGTTCCGTTCGACATGTCGTCGAGGGTCGTCTTGCCGTCTCGGGCCGTCACGGTGAGGTTCTCGAGGCCGAGGGCCAGTTGCTTCATGTTGAGCGTGTGGGCCTCTTTCACATTCGGAACAATCAGCCCGCGGGGAGTCGCCGCCGCGATGCCCAGGTTCACGTAGTGATGGACGATGATGTCCTTGTCGGTCCACGACGAATTCACGGTGGGGTTTCGTTGGACCGCCCAGACCACCGCTCGCGCCATGACCAAAAGTGGCGACACTCGAATGCCCTGAAAGTCGGGGGACGCCTTGAGTCGTTTGACGAAGTCCATGGTTCGCGTGGCGTCGACGTCGACGAATACCGACACGTGCGGGGCTTCGAACTTGGACTTGACCATCGCCGCAGCGATCGCCTTGCGCACGCCCTTGACCGGGATGTATTCCTCGCGTTCCTGGGGCCACTCGGGCGTCGCGACGTTTCGAAAAACGGTTTTGACCTGCGACTGGCGGACGACATCATCGCGGGTCACCTCGCCGTGTGAACCAGTAGCCAACACGCTCTGGATGTCCACGCCGAGCTCTTTGGCGAGTTTGCGAACAGGGGGTTTGGCCAGCACCGCAACCGCGCTGCTGGCGGCAGCGGGATACACCACGGGGGGAGCCGGCGGCGAGGCGGCCGGTTCGGTCGGAGTCGCCTCTGGTGACGTTCGCGATCCGCGGCGCGACGTCACATGACCGCCACTGCCGTATCCGACCAAGACGGGCTCGGGAGCGGCGGTGGGCTTTTTCGACGGCGCGCCTTTCGCAGGGGCGGCCTTCGAGGGTTTCGCGGGCGCCGTGGCAACAGCGGGCTCGGGCGCCGTGTGAAGCGGAGCGGGGATTGCGCCCTCCGCGTCAACTTGAATGATGGATTTTCCGACAGGGACGGTGTCGCCCTCTCCGGCGAGCAGCGCAACAATAGTGCCGGCGAACGGGCTAGGTAATTCGACGAGCGACTTGGCCGTTTCAATCTCGACCAGGATGTCGTTGATCGCGACGACGTCACCGATCTTGACTCGCCATTGGACAATGTCGGCCTCGGTCAGTCCTTCGCCGACATCGGGGAGCGGGAAATCTACGACGGCCATGTTCAGTACCCCCTCGCTCGGTCCACGGCATCAAGAATGCGGTCGACGTCTGGCAAAAACAACGACTCGAGGTGGGCCGGCGGGAAGGGCACATCAAAACCGCTGACCCGCATCACGGGCGCTTCGAGATAGTAGAAGGCGCGTTCCGCGACGGTCGCCGCGATTTCGGAACCAAGCGACGTGCCGCCAGGGGCCTCCTGGGCGACGACGAGTCGACCGGTCTTTTCGACCGACGAGAGGATGGGGTCGTAGTCAATCGGCGAGAGCGACCGCAAATCGACCACTTCGAGGCTTATTCCCTCTCCGGCGGCGACCTCGGCGGCATCGAGAAGCATCGCGACCATCGCACCGTGACCAACGACCGTCACGTCTGTTCCGGTGCGAACGACTCGGGATTGGTGAAGTGGCCCCGGAGCGCCGTCCGTATCCACATCACTCTTTGGCCAGTAGCGGGCTTTCGGTTCGAAGAAAATGACGGGATCGTTGGACTGAATCGCCTGTTGGATCATGTGGTAGCCGTCGTTGGGCGTCGCCGGTGAAACGACCCGCAACCCGGAAGTGTGGGTGAAGTACGATTCGGGGCTTTCCTGGTGGTGTTCGATTGCGCCAATGTGGCCGCCGTAGGGGATGCGAATCACGATGGGGAAGGATTGGTCGCCCTGGTGACGTGACGTGAGTTTGGCGAGTTGCGACACAATCTGATCGAATGCGGGATACACAAATCCGTCGAATTGGATTTCGCAGACGGGTCGAAAACCGCGCATTGCGAGTCCGATTGCCGTCCCCACGATTCCCGACTCGGCGAGCGGGGTGTCGAGAACTCGGTTCTCACCGAACTCGTTCTTCAACCCCTCGGTCACCCGGAAAACACCGCCGAGCGTCCCGATGTCTTCTCCCATGAGCAGCACGCGGTCGTTGTCCTGCATCGCGCGCTGCAGTCCGCGATTGATCGCTTTCGCCAGCGAAAGGTTTTCGGTCATCGGTCACCCCCGAACGACGCTTCGTAGTCGACGAGCCACGCTTTCTGGGCAATCATGAGCGGGTGTTCGTCCGTGTAGACGTGATCGAACATGGCGTCGATGGTTGGCGGAGTGTGTTCGAGTAGTCGGCGACGCACATCGGCAGCGAGGTCTTCACCCTCCTGTTTGACGTCGGCAAAAAAAGCTTCCTGCTCGCCCTTCGCGCGCAGGAACTTGTCGAACCGCGCAATCGGGTCGCGCGTCTTCCACATTTCCTCTTCGGCCGAATCGCGATACTTCGTTGGGTCGTCACTCGTCGTGTGGGCTCCGAGTCGATACGTCTGCGCTTCGATAAAACGAGGCCCCTTGCCCGAGCGCGCATCGTCCAGGGCGAGCTTTGTCACCGCGTACGAGATGAGCACGTCATTGCCGTCGATTTGGTACGACTCGATTCCGAAGCCCTCGCCGCGCTGATACAACGGGCTGCGGGACTGCCGAACCACCGGAACGGAAATCGCGTATTGATTGTTCTGTAAAAAGAAGACAATCGGGGATTGGTAAGACTGCGCGAAAACCAGCGCTTCATTGGCGTCGCCTTCGCTGCTTGCGCCGTCACCGAAATAGACGATGGTGGCTTCGTCTGTCGCGACGTCCCCGGTTCCGGATTTTCCCTCCATCGCGGTTCCCATCGCGTATCCGACCGCGTGTAGTGCCTGGGAACTGAGAACGATCGTGTACAGCCGGAATCGTGAGTCGTTCGGGTTCCACCCGCCGTGAGCGTGCCCGCGCAACAGCGCGAGAATCGCAACCGGATCGACACCGCGGATACGGGCGATGGCGTGTTCGCGGTAGGAGGGAAATATCGTGTCCTGGTTGCGCGTCGCGAACGCCGAACCGACCTGCGCGCCCTCTTGGCCCAAGCTGGGAACCCAGAGTGCGAGTTGGCCCTGGCGCTGCAAATTCCCCGACTCGATGTCGAAACGCCTCGTCACGACCATTTCCCGATAGAAATCCCGAAGTTGCTGCTCCGACAACGCATCCACGAGCGCTCGGTGTTGCTCCGTGCGGTCACTTTCGACCAACACTCCGTCGACGGAGAGGAGTTGAAGGGTCGCCTCGGTGTAGGGCATAACTCAAGACTAACTGGTTCGGCGGTGGAGAGAGTCGTAGGGTATTGGTATGGTCCGATTGATTTTAGGTCTCCTCATCAACACCGCCGCCCTGTGGGTTGCGGACTGGTTTGTCGAGGGCATCCGCCTCGTTCCGTTCGGCGAGGGCGAGCCCAACCTCGTCCTGTCCTACATCGCCGTTGCCGCGGTTTTCGGCGTGGTCAATGCGGTCATCGGCAACCTCATTCGAATCGTTGCCTTCCCGTTGTATCTGCTCACGCTGGGACTCGTTGCCATCATTGTGAACGCCGGATTGCTCATGCTCGTGTCACAAGTGACGCCGTTCATGGGCTTCGGCTTAGTCATCGACGATTTCTCGTGGGGTGTCATCGGCGCTCTCGTCGTATCCCTCTGCAACTGGTTGCTCGGTATCGTGCTGAGGCCGTTCATGAGCCTGGCTGTCTCTAACCGCTAGTCGTCGACCGAAACCAGGTCGCGGTGCCCACGCTGGTTGCGTGGATTCGGGACTCCAACGATTGCAGCGCTGGATCGCCCAACTCCACGACCGCCGCGGCGGACGATCGGTAATTTTCGGATCGGTGTGCGTCCGCGCCGAGGACTCGGGGCTCGGGGTGAACAAACCACGTCGTTCCGCCCGCGTTGTGGACGGTTCCTCCCAGCGCCGGAACAGGGTCTTCGGGGTGTGCGACGTGAATCGTCGGCACACCGTACGGGTCAGCCACGACTCCGACCGGAGTGCCGATCGTGAAGACGGCGTCCACGGTGAATCGTCCAGAGCTCGCGAGCGCCATCCCGATTAATCCGCCCTGTGAGTGTCCCGTGATGACGAGAGGGGTCGCGTGAGTCACGCCGGCTTCGCGAAGGGCGGTTTCGGTGGCGGAGAGGGACCGAGCCTGACCGGTTCGAAGGAAGTCCGCATTGGATCCCGCCCACCACGGGTCCTGTGGCCCGCTGGAAAAATCCGTGCCCGCGATGTACACCTCGAATCGGTGCCCGCCGTCTGAATCGAATCGGTCTATTCGGACCTGATCACCACCGGTTGGGATACGCATACTCCGATCAACGAGCGTGCGCGGGGCGGGGACCTCCGCCGCGTGTTTGGTCACCATCATCGGTTCGAAGCGAGGGGTGACGGGCTCAACCGCTGTGCGCTCGACGACCCACTGACTGGCCTGTCGTAGCAGGGGCCACGGGGCGCCGGTTGCGATGCGCGAACGCGTTGCTTCGGCGGGATTGATTGTCGAGATGACTCCGTCGATGTCGTCGCGTACGTCGGCGATATCCCGTGCAAGACGGTTGAGTTCGTGCCACAACGCCGCCCGCTCGGGGTCGAACAGCAGTCGGCCCGGAGCGCCAATTTCGGACGCCGCCTCATCCAACAACGCCACCGTTCGACGGAGATCGTCTGACCGCACGACGAGAGCCTCGAGGGTGTATCGAAACGTCCCCGCCGAAATGGAAATCGGCGGGATCATCCACTCGCCCGCAGTCGCAACGACAACACGATGAGTCGGGAGCGAAATTCCTCGGTGATGCCATCGAATGCGTTTCGAGCGGGGCCGGCCCAGTCGCCGCGCGACTGTGACAACACCAACACCGCAATCGCATCGTCCACGAGGTGCTGAGCGGAAGAAGCCGGTTCGCACATCACTCAAGGAGTGTGGGGCAATTTCAGCCCCGCCGCGCTTCGTGACCGTCGGAAGTGGGACGGTGGTGCGAACCCGTGGGTTGGGGAGAAAACTGCGAGAATAGAAGTATGGCCTTCTCCCCTCAGCCGCTCAGCCCGCTCGATGGTCGTTACCACGCGGTGGTGTCGGAAATCGGCGAACACCTGTCCGAGGCGGGACTCAACCGAGCGCGAGTTCACGTCGAGATTGAGTGGCTCATTCGACTCGTCGATGAGGGGCTTTGTGGAGCGACGCTGAGCGCCACGGAGCGGCTCGAACTCCGGGCTGTTGCCTCCAATTTCGGTGACGCCGATATCGCGCGCATCGCTCAGCTCGAAGCAACGACCCAACACGATGTCAAGGCGGTGGAATACCTCGTTCGGGAGCACCTTGAGACGCTCGGCCTGTCGCGGCTTGCCGAACTGACCCACTTCGCGTGCACGAGCGAGGACATCAACAACCTGGCGTACGGGATCACCTTCGGGTCCGCGGTCCGCGAGGTGTGGCGGCCCGCGATGGCCGCTCTGGTGGAGGATTTGACCGCCCTCGCGCGGGCGGAACGGGATACGCCCATGCTGTCCCGCACCCACGGGCAACCCGCGACTCCGACGACCTTCGGGAAAGAAATCGCAGTGTTCGTCCATCGCCTCACCGGGCTTCTCGACTCCATCGACAGCGTGAGGCTGTCCGGCAAGTTCTCGGGCGCAACGGGAACTTTTTCCGCCCACGTCGCCGCCGCGCCGGACGTCGACTGGATTCGCGTGTCTCATGACTTCGTCGAGTCGCTCGGGCTCGAATGGAACCCGCTCACGACACAAATCGAGTCCCACGACAGTCAAGCGGCGTTGCTCACCCGAATCAGCCACGTGAACCGGGTCCTTCACAACCTCTGTACCGACATGTGGACGTACATCTCGCACGGCTTCATCACGCAGGTTCCCGTGGCCGGCACCACCGGGTCGTCGACGATGCCCCACAAGGTGAACCCGATCCGGTTTGAAAACGCCGAAGCAAATTTGGAAATCGCGTCCGCCCTGGGAGATGCCCTCGCGGCAACGCTCGTGACGTCCCGGTTGCAGCGAGACCTCACAGACTCGACCACCCAGCGAAATCTCGGTGTCGCACTCGGCCATTCACTGCTCGCCGTGACGAATATTCGGCAGGGACTCACGCAGATTGCCGTCGATCGCGAGGCGCTGAGCGACGACCTGAGTGCGAACCTCGAGGTTCTCGGCGAAGCAATCCAAACAGTGTTAAGGGCCGAACGAGCGGCCGGGACGACCTCTATCGACAATCCCTACGAACTCCTCAAGGAACTCACTCGGGGAAAACGCCTCACCGAAGAAGCGCTCCGAGCGTTCATCGAGGGTCTCGAGATGTCGGCGGAAGGCAAAGCTCGATTGCGTGCTCTAACCCCCGCAACGTACATCGGCCACGCATCGAAACTCGTCGATTACCTGCGCTAGTCGTGAGGGTTATTGTCCGGCTTTGAGACCTGCGGGCTCATCGCCAGCACCAACATGGCGAGAGTGATGATGGTCACGACAAACGTTCCGCCACCGGTAATCGACGCCAGGGTCACATCTCGAGTGACCATGAGGACAATTCCTCCGACAAACAATGCTGCGACAGCGGAGAGGCCGACGAGTTCGGCGGGACGGGTTTTATCGCTTCGGGGCACGAGGTTTCGCCTTTGCTGTTGTGGTTGTTGGGGGTTTCGCGGTGCGGGGTTTCGTCTTTGCTGCCGGGGGTGGTGGGAGTTTCTCTGTACGGCGCCGCTTCACGATCACATCCGCCGCAGCGATGAGTCCGAATACGCCGGCAATAATCGCCCAGCCACCGGTCAGACCCGCCGCGGTTCGGTCGTTGGCGTCGACGTTGAAATAGGCGATCGATAAACCCACGGCGAGCACTCCCGTCGACCACAACCAGATGCGGTCGCCTCGCGTGAACGCGCGCGACGTCTCGAACGCAACCAGGGCAACGGACAGGGACAGTGCGGTGGCCGCGGACATTCTTCCCATCACCAAGCCCAGCACCGTCATCACCGCCACGACCACGGTCGCCCAGAGCGCCGCTTTGTTCAGCACGGTGTTGGGTCCGTCCCACATCAACACCGACACCGACACAATGATGGTCAGCCAGGTGAGCGACGTGAACGACGTAATCTCGTAGGTAAAGGTGATCGATATTCCCGCGATGAGCGCGATGATCGAGCGAGCAAAGGGTCGGGCACTGTCACGAAGTGTGGCGAGCTGTCGCACGGCATTCCCCAGAGTCCCCATGTCACAAGGATACGCGAATCGTTCGCTTGAGAGGGTTGGTCTAGACCGGTCCCACGTCGCTAAAACGCGAATAGTGTCCTTCGAAGAGAACCTTGATGTCGCGCATTTCCCCGTTGCGGTGTTTCGCGATGAGAATTTCGGCGTCGCTCGTGTTCTGCCCCTGTTCCAGCTGGCGTTCGCGATGAAGCAGCAAGACGATATCCGCATCTTGTTCGAGTGACCCCGATTCACGAAGGTGGGACAGTAGTGGTCGTTTGTCTTGAGTTTGTTCGGGTCCGCGGTTCAACTGCGACAGCGCGACGATGGGGACCTCGAGTTCCTTGGCCAACAGTTTCAGCGCGCGCGAGAATTCCGACACTTCCTGTTGGCGGTTTTCGAACTTTTTTCCACTCGTCAAGAGCTGCAAATAATCGATGATGACGAGCTTGATCCCGCGCTGCGCCTTGAGTCGGCGGCATTTCGCGCGGATCTCGGACAAGGTCAGGTTCGGGCTGTCGTCAATGTACATCGGCGTCTCGCCGACTCGCGCTTGGACCGAGTTGAGGCGCTTCCATGTATCGGCACTCAGTGTTCTTCCCTTCCGAATCACGGTGAGCGGGACACTGGTTTCCGCGGACAGGAGACGCTGTGAGATTTCGCCGGCGCTCATTTCGAGAGAAAAGAATACGGTGGGAACGTTGGCGCGCAGGGCCGAGGCGCGGGCAATATCGAGGGCGAGGGTGGACTTTCCGAGTCCGGGTCGCGCAGCGATGAGAATGAGCTGCCCTGGCCGAAGCCCGTTGGTAACTTCGTCCAGTTCGCGGAAACCGGTGGGAACATCAATTCCGTCCTCGGCTGCCTTTTCTCGATTCTCCAGTTCGTCGAGCGCAAACTTGACAGCGTCGGACAGCACCAAACCATCGTTCGCGCCGGAGGCCCGCCCAATTGCGAAAATATCCATCTGGGCTTCGTTGACCAGTTCGGTGGGCTCGCCTTCCGCGGCATAACCCAATTGAGTGATTCGGGTCCCAGACTGAACGAGCTTTCGAAGCACGGACTTGTCCGCGACAATCCCCGCGTAATAGCTGGCATTGGCCGCGGTCGGCACCGACGATTCCAGGGTGTGCAAGTAACTGGCCCCGCCGACCTTGGCGAGGTTTCCCTCGCGCGTCAACTGTTCCGTGATCATGATGACGTCAATCGGCTCGGATCGTCCATACACCGTGTTAATCGCCGAGAAAATGATTTCGTGTTTGGGGTAATAAAAGTCGTCGCCAGTCAGCATTCCAAGGACGGTCGTGGCCGCATCCGTCGACAACAACATTCCGCCGAGGGTGCTCATTTCTGCGGCTTGGTCGTTCGGCGGGACACGCGCATCGCCCGTCCCCGCGGGAACCAATTCGAGCTTCGGTCCGGCCATCAGCGATCCTCTTCCCCTCAACGATGCTTTTCGGAACTTTCAGTATGCGCGCGAGGTGCGACATCGGGTGTCGCCACGCCACGCAATCTTTACGAACGCTACTTTTGTCCCGACTCTCGTGCAAAAAAGGCTGTGGATAAAAATGTAGATAACGTGTGAAACACGCCGTTGATGCTGTGGATTTCATGGGGATAACTGGGGATAACCAACCACGTTAGTTCACAAATAAAGGCTCTGACCGCACATTTTGTATGACAATCGCCTGTTCGTAAAGTTGTTTAGAGTTTAGGTTGAACCTTGAACTTTTCCACACCGTTTTTCCGGCGCTAACACAATTCAGCGCCCGCCATCGAAGCCGATGACGAGCGCTGAATTCGCGAATTCGGGGTTACTTGCGAGGAACCACCGTGAGGGCGAGAGTCGCCGACACTCCGTCGTGAAGACGCACCGTCGCCGAATAGGCTCCCGTCGACTTGATTGCCGTTGCGATTTCGATGGTGCGCTTGTCGATGTCGCCCAATCCGGATTCCGCAACCGCAGCCGCGATGTCCGCCGTTTTGACCGAACCAAAGAGGCGACCCTCAGAGCCGGCGGATGCCTTGACCGTGATCGTGACGCTCTCCAGCTTGGCCTTGAGCGCCTGCGCCTCGTCCAGCGACGCGAGGGCACGGATGGTTCGCGCCTGCTTGATGTCCGTCACTTGCTTTTCGCCGCCGCGACTCCACAAAATTGCGAGGCCTTGCGGAACGAGGTAGTTACGCGCGTAGCCGTTTTTGACGTCGACGACGTCCCCGGCAGAGCCGAGGCCCGTGACCTCGTGGGTGAGAATGAGTTTTGCCATTGTCGTGCTCCTTAACGGCCTGCGCCAGCATAGGGAAGAAGCGCCATTTCGCGCGCGTTCTTCACCGCACGAGCGATGAGCCGTTGTTCTTGGACGGACACGCCCGTGATGCGGCGCGAGCGAATCTTGCCTCGGTCTGAGATGAACTTGCGAAGGGTCGCGACGTCTTTGTAGTCGATGACGTCAACGCGGATTGCCTTTGCCGGGGGCAGCGCTTTCGCTCCCTTTCCCGTGCGGGGCTTACGGCGGTCGCCGGTTGCCTTTCCTGCCATGGTGTGATTCCTTTTCGTGAAGAGTTAGTTAGAACGGAGCTTCGTCGGTTGACGGCTCGCTGGGAACCGCGCCCCACGGATCGCCACCAGCGACAGCGGCGGTGTCGGGGCCGGTTGCGGCGGGTGATGCGGTTGGGGCCCAATCGTTTCCGCCCACCGGTGGCGACCATTCGCCGTTGCCGGCGGCTGCGCCCGGTCCGGTGCTGGGCGCTCGAGTCACCGCAGCAGTGGCGTAACGCAACGACGGGCCGATTTCGTCAACCTCAAGTTCAATCGACGTGCGCTTTTCGCCTTCCTTCGTTTCGAAGGAACGCTGGCGCAGGCGACCGGTCGCAACAACACGCGATCCCTTGGTCAGCGACGACGCGACGTGCTCGGCGAACTCGCGCCAGACACTGGCGCGAAGAAACAGCGCCTCGCCGTCCTTCCACTCGTTGCTCGCACGGTCGAACGTGCGGGGAGTCGACGCAATGGTGAAGTTTGCGACCGCGACACCGTTCTGGGTGTAGCGCATTTCGGGGTCAGCCGTGAGGTTGCCGACGACGGTAATGATTGTGTCGTTCGCCATGATGCTTACTCGACGACCGCTTCGGCACGCTGTGCGGCCTCTGCTGCTTCGATTGCCTGCGAGGCAATCCGGGCAACGGCCTCATCGGCGCGAAGAACCTTGGTCCGCATAATCGACTCGTTGAGTCGAAGCTGACGCTCCAGCTCGTGAGTCGTCGCGGGGTCAGCGGTGAAGTTGGCGACGGCATAAATGCCCTCGGACTTCTTCTGAATCTCGTAGGACAAGCGGCGACGGCCCCAGATGTCGAGGCTGTCGACGGAACCTCCGCCGTTCGTGATGACGCTCAGAAATCTCTCGAGCGTCGGCTGGACGGTGCGCTCTTCGACCTCGGGGTCGAGAATCACCATTATTTCGTAGGGATGCATGACGTAACCCACCTCCTTTGGACTCAGCGGCTACAGAATTTCTGTAGCAGGAGGGTTGTGCATCTGGTGCGTGTCACCCGTAGGGCAACCCTCCAACACTAGTCGAAACCCGGGTTCAGGACAATTCGCGCTTCGCGGCCCACGCGCGGAGGCGTTTTTCCGCCTCGACTTCGCCGAGTGGCCCTTCGTCGAGTCGCAGTTCCATCAGAAATGCGCGCGCCTCGCCCACAACGCGACCGGGCAGGATGTCGAGAATCCTCATGATTTGATCCCCGTCAAGATCGGGGCGCATCGCATCGAGTTCTTCCCGCCCCCGAATCTCGACGATGCGCGCCTCGAGGTTGCTGTAGGCCGCGTCCATCTGCGCAAGTTTCCGCTCGCTTCGGGTGGTGACGTCACTGCGAACCAAAATGTGAAGTCGCTCCAATTCCTCGCCCGCATCGCGCACATACCGGCGCACGGCGGAATCGGTCCAGAGTCCTTCGGTGTAGCCAAAAAAGCGCAAGTGCAATCGGATGAGGTTACACACTCGCGAAATCGTGTCGTTGTCGAATCGCAGAGCGGTGAGGCGCTTTTTCGCCAGCCGAGCCCCCGCCGCGTCATGGCCGTAGAAGGTGACGACCTTCTCCGAGTCAAAGGCTCGGGTGGAGGGCTTTCCGATGTCGTGAAGAATCGCTGCCAATCGGCCGATGATGTCCGGGGGGCTCCCCGGGTTTCGTCCTTTTTCGAGAGCAATCGATTTCGTCAGAACGGTGAGTGAGTGCTCGTAAACGTCCTTATGGCGCCCGTGCTCGTCGTGCTCACGAATCAGGGTGGGTACCTCGGGCAGAACAATATCCATCACGCCCGTGGCAACGAGAGTTCGAATCCCGGGGACGGGGTCATCCGACCCCACCAACTTCACGAATTCGTCGCGGATACGTTCCGCACTAATCATGTCGATTGATTCGGCCATGGCGGTCATCGCGGTGAGTGCTTCGTCCGCCAGAACGAAGTCGAGCTGGGAAACAAATCGCGCTGCACGCATCATTCGAAGTGGGTCGTCACCGAACGATTGCGCCGCCGAACCCGGGGTTCGGAGCTGCTTGGCGACAAGATCATCAAATCCGCCGCTCGGATCGATGAGCGTGCAATCGGGCAATGCCAGCGCCATGGCGTTCACCGTGAAGTCCCGTCGTAACAGGTCGTCCTCGATCCGCGTCCCAAACGCAACAACAGGTCTTCGCGTCTCGCCGTCGTAGAGGTCACTTCGGTAGGTCGTGATTTCAACCTGGTTGTTTTCGATTAGGGCGCCTATGGTGCCGAAATCCCGGCCGATGTCCCAGGTCGTTGTCGAAATCGGAGCAACCACCCGCAGGATTTCATCGGGGTGGGCGTTCGTGGTGAAGTCGAGGTCACTGAGGTTCCGGCCGAGGAACGCATCGCGAACCGGCCCACCCACAAGAGCGAGTTCGAATCCTGCATCGCGGAACGCGACCGAGAGAGCCGACACTGTTGCGCTCGCCGCCAGCGCCGTCAGTCTCGCCATTGCGTTCGCCACACTGTCCATATCCCTTCAGTCTAGACTTGCCCCTATGTCCGCCGTCGAAAAAACTGGGGCTGCTCGGGTTCGCGCCGGTTTCACTTTTGCGGTGATCGCGTCCCTCATCGGGCTTTCCTCAGCGCCTGTCATGGCGGCGCCGGCTACAACCTTCTCCGTCGTGGTGCCGATCGTTGCGGTTCAGTCGGGGAGCGAGTTGTTGACAGTGGAGGAACTCTCCGCGGCAACGTCCCCCGGCGGAATCTGGCACGAGTTATCGTCCACGGCGATCGCACACGGTGCCACCATCGCCGTGGATTCTCGCATCATCGCCAGCATTGCCGAGTTGGGGGACGACACCCCCGCAGGGGTGGCCGCGTGGCTTTCTGCTGTCACCGACACTGCACCGCTCTATCTTCCGTGGGGGAACGCAGACCCCCTGGTGCTCGCATCGTTCGCCGCGTCATATCGCGTTTCGACCATCGCGCTCAGCAAGATTTCCGATATCCCCGCGCGCGACTTCGTCGGGTGGCCCACCGGGAGCGCGGGGTCCAACCGAAGCCTTCCTCGATTGAGAACCCTCGGATTTTCCAGCCTGATCGTGGATGATGTTGCCTTTCCCGATACAGTCGGAACGTTCTCCGCCGACGTGACGGATCAGATTCGATCGGCAATCGCACCGGGTTCCACGGTCTCTCCCCAGTCCGTCGCCGCCGAGATTCGACGAACGTCCAGCGGCAACACGGTGATCGCGCTTCCTCGGAACCCGCGCGACATTGACGCACTGCGCGCGGCGGTGTTCCTCGACGCTCTCTTCGCTGGATCACCCGCTGCCGCGCGATTCCGGCCGGTGCCAGTCGAGGACGTGGGACAGATTAGTGCTCACGGTGTTCCCCCTGCCGCGCTCCAAACTCTCGCGCGTCAACATCGATTAGATCGAATAGTTTCGTCGATAGCGGCCGATCCCTCGGTCATTTCAACGCCGCGGCTGCAACGCTTCTGCGTCCTGGCGGGGATGGTCGGACAGGACGGCTTTTCCTCGTCCGTCCGCTCCTACGTCCGATCGTCCGAAACCTACGACGAATTCGTTTCCTTCACGGTCGGTGCTGACTTCACCGTCCTCGCCGACTCCGCCGAACTTCCCCTCACCGTGTCCAACTCCACGGCGTCCGACATCACGGTTGTTGCCACAATCAACGCCGTTTCGGGGATTGTGAGCATCGCTAACCCTCAGCAGACCGTCACGGTACCGGCCGGGGCGAGCGCGCAGGTTTCCGTGCCAATGGTGTCCGTTGCCAATGGGAAAACCTCGCTGCGCGCAACCCTCACCACTGTCGGCGGTATCCCCATCAGCGAACCCGTGTACGTGGCGATTGATGTTCAGGCCGAATGGGAGGGTCTAACCCTCCTCGCCTTCATCGGGGTCGTCTCGACAATCTTGAGTATTGGAATTGTTCGAACCGTTCGCGACCGACGGGCGCGCTCGTGAGCCAGCGCATCGGCCGCTCTTCTCTGGTTCTCGGCTCGGGAACCGTGGTGTCGCGCGTCTTGGGTTTCATCAGTGCGGTGGTGCTCGCCCGAACAGTGGGACTCGTCGGCTCGGGGGCAGACGCCTTCGCTCTCGCCAACCAACTCCCCAACAGCGTGTACGTCATCGTGGCGGGTGGGGTCCTGAGTTCAGTGTTTGTCCCGCAGATCGTCAAGGCCCAGCTGAATGACGACGGTGGTGCCGCCTATGTCAACCGCTTGCTGACGCTCGGCTTGAGCGTGGTGTTGGTCGTCACGATTGTCGCGGTTGCCGCGGCGCCACTGCTCGTTCGCCTGTACACACAGCAATCGGATGATGGGAGTGGTTCCGGATTTGGCCCCGCGGAACTCGGGCTAGCGACGGCGTTCGCGTGGTGGTGTCTCCCCCAGGTCTTCTTTTATGCGCTGTACAGCCTCGTCGGCGAAGTCCTCAACGCGAAGGGGATCTTCGGCCCTTTCACCTGGACACCTGCACTCAACAACGTCGTTGCGATTGCGGGAATGTTGTGGTTCGGCGCACAATTCACGGGAAACGTCGCGGTCGCGAGCGATTGGAGCGGCACGGAAATCGCTATCCTCGCGGGCACCGCAACACTCGGGGTGGTGGCGCAGTCGGTGGTGCTGTTCGGTTTCCTCGGTCGCGCAGGGATACGTTTCCGGCTGGACTTTCGTTTTCGTGGTGTTGGTCTCGGTACTACGACGAAGCTTGCCGCGTGGACTTTCGGGATGATTCTGGTCACTCAAATCGCCGGTGTTGCGCAAAGCAATATCGCTTCCCTTGCGACGGCATACGACGAGCCCGGTCTCGCGGTTCTCAAGTTCGGTTGGCTCGTCTTCATGCTTCCGCACTCGGTCATCACGGTTTCGCTCGGAACCGCCTACTTCACCCGCATGAGCACTCACATTCGCGATAAGCGCTGGGAACAGCTCGGGTTCGATCTCCGCGAATCGTTGTCCCGGATAACGATGTTTATGGTCATCAGTTCGGGTGTCCTGTGGTTGACCTCGGCGTATATCGCCGGTGTTTTCGCCGAGCAAACTGGTGGCGGGATGGCGAGTGTGATCGCGCTATTCGCGATCGGGCTCGTGCCCTTCGGAGTCGCATTTGTTATCCAGCGCATCTTCTTTGCGCTCGAGGACACGCGAACGCCGTTTCTCGTCCAGCTCGCCCAGTCGGCAATTTTTGTCGTCGGGGCTCTCTGGGCCGGGACCGGACCGGTTGAGAACATCGCCGACGGAATAGCGCTGTCGATGAGCATCACCATCCTGTTTCAAGCAATCGTGATGGGAATATTGCTTCGACGTCGGCTCGGCGAACTCGGCGGACGGACTCTGGCGCTGGCCTTCGTGCGATTCCTCGGTGCGTTGGTGCCGGCAATATTCGTCGGAATCGTGATTCGCGACGCCCTGCCCGGCACGGGCGGGTCACTGCTCGCCAGTATGGGTTTCGCGGCTCTCATCGGACTGGGAATGGGTCTCGTGTACCAGCTCACTCTGCTGGTGTTTCGGGACCCCTCCGCAACCGCACTGATGGCGCCCTTGCTCCGGCGCGGGAACAACCGACCGTAAACTGACATCAGACTGTCGTCGAAAGGGACTCTGTGCGTGAACTTGTCATCATCGGATCCGGCCCCGCGGGGTACACCGCCGCGATTTACGCGGCCCGAGCCGATCTATCCCCGCTCGTGATCACGTCAAGTGTCGAAATGGGCGGTGACCTCATGAAGACCACCGAGGTCGACAATTTCCCCGGCTTCCCCGAAGGAGTAATGGGTCCGGACCTCATGATGGGGATGCAGGCGCAAGCTGAACGATTCGGAGCCGAGTTATTGTTCGACGATGCCACCGCGGTCGACCTGTCTGGTCCGGTGAAACGAATCACCGTCGGGAATGGCGATGTCATCGAGGCCAAAACCGTCGTCCTGTCCATGGGAAGCGAATATCGCCGGCTCGGCCTCGCCGACGAAGCACGACTGTCCGGCTTTGGAGTGTCGTGGTGTGCGACCTGTGACGGTGCGTTCTTCCGCAACCGCACGGTCGCTGTCGTCGGTGGTGGCGATTCCGCCATGGAAGAGGCGACGTTCCTCACAAAGTTCGCCGACAAAGTCTTACTCGTTCATCGATCCGACCAATTCCGTGCGTCCCCCGCCATGCTCAATCGCGCGAAAGCCGACCCCAAGATCGAATTCGTCACGAACGCCGCAGTGACGGGGATTCTTGGCGCGGACACCGTCGCGGGTGTGACTCTCGCGATGTCGGACGGTTCGTCCCGCACTCTCGACGTCGACGGCCTGTTCATCGCTGTCGGCTCGGATCCGCGAACAGCACTCATCGCTGACCAGGTGACACTGACCGACACCGGCAACGTGTGGGTGGACGCTCGTTCTTCTCGCACGTCACTGGACGGCGTTTTTGCGGCCGGCGACATCATCGATCCGACTTACCGCCAGGCCATCGTTGCGGCAGGATCGGGGGCCGTCGCCGCAATGGACGCGCAGCACTTCCTTGAGGCGTCTGTCCACTAGCAGTCGTTAGGATGGGAAGCACTACGAGAGGGAACCCATGAGCAGCGCACGCGATGTCACCGATTTGACGTTCGAAGCGGAGGTGCTCTTGAACGACAAGCCCGTCATCGTCGACTTCTGGGCCCCGTGGTGCGGGCCATGTCGGGCGGTCTCACCTATCCTCGATGCAATTGCCGAAGCTCACGCGGACAAAATCGACATTGTGAAACTGAACGTGGATGACTTCCCCGACCTCGCTGTTCAGTACAACATCCTCAACATCCCCGCGATGAAGGTGTTCCGTGGTGGCGAAGTCGTCAAGACCGTGGTTGGTGCGAAGCCGCGACCCGCGTTGGAGCAGGACCTGGCCGAGTTTCTCGCCTAGCCAATCTCGGTGTTACGTCCCAAAAATACCGCCTGAACGGATGTTTTAGTTCTCTTCCGAGACTCCAAGGACGTCTGCGATTCGATTGAGGTCGGCGACGGTAGCGAATTCAATCGTGATTGTTCCGCGGGTGGTTCCCACCGCCACCTTGACTC
>JBIIFF010000013.1:0-25096 GCA_044237445.1 Microbacteriaceae bacterium
ATGGTGCGCTCTTGACGTTCCTTGAACTCGGGGGCTGCAGCGAGCTTGAACGCCGTCGCTTTTCCGGCAATCACATGCATGAGAGGTCCGCCCTGCTGACCGGGGAACACAGCCGAGTTCAATTTCTTACCCAGTTCCTCGTCACGCGACAAGATCAGACCCGATCGCGGGCCGGCGAGAGTCTTGTGCACGGTGGTCGACACCACATCGGCGTAGGGAATCGGGCTGGGGTGAACGCCTGCCGCGACGAGTCCGGCGAAATGCGCCATGTCGACCCAGAGCTTGGCGCCGACCTCGTCCGCGATGTCACGGAACGCGGCGAAGTCGAGGTGGCGCGAATAGGCGCTCCAGCCGGCGATGAGGACCTGCGGCTTGTGTTCCAGCGCCAAATCGCGAACGACGTTCATGTCGACGAGGAACGTTTCGGGGTCGAGTCCATAGGCGACCGCGTTATACAACCGGCCCGAGAAGTTGAGTTTCATGCCGTGCGTGAGGTGCCCGCCGTGCGCGAGTTCAAGCCCGAGAATTGTGTCGCCCTTGGTGGCGATGGCGTGAAGGACGGCCGCATTCGCGGTCGCACCGGAGTGCGGCTGGACGTTTGCATAAGCAGCACCAAACAACGACTTTGCACGCTCAATCGCGAGTGACTCGGCAATGTCGACGAATTCACAGCCACCGTAATAACGCTTGCCGGGATATCCCTCGGCGTACTTGTTCGTGAGGACCGAACCCTGCGTCTGCAGGATCGAGCGGGCCACAAAGTTCTCGGATGCAATCATCTCGAGATAGTCCTGCTGGCGACCAAGTTCGAGTTTCAAAACCTCGGCAATCTCGGGGTCAACCTCGGACAGGGGGGCGTTGAATGTGTGAATGTCGTTCACGGGGCTCCTCGCGAATGGTCTGTTCTGACACCATCCTAGTTTGCCCAGAGCGCTCGTTCTCTGCGCCTCGCGATGAGGGCAACCGCCGCACCACCGACCAGAACGCTCGCGCCGATGTACGGAAGTGCGCTGATCCCGAACGGCACCAGCAACACCCCACCGAAGAACGAGCCGCTGCCGATTCCGAGGTTCCACGCGGTGGTGCGCATCGCCCCGGCGAAGTCCCGCAGGCGGGGGCTGGACAATTCCATGATGTATTGACCGAATAGCGGTTCGGTCACGGCAAAACCGAGGCTCCACAGTGCGCACGCGACGATGGCCGCTTCTTGCGAGCCGGCGACCATATCCAGGACGACCATCATGCTCGCCATGTACAGAATCGCGAGAGCAATATTCCGCGACAAATTTTCGGGGCGACGTCCAAGTCGTTCGGCAACAAGGATTCCGATTGTGCCGCCGACGCCATAGGCCGCGAGCGGAACGGCGACGGTCAGCGGCGTGAAATTCGCCACCTCGATGAGGAACGGGGCGATGTAGGGGTAAAACAGGTTCCCCCCGCCCACGACCAGGAAGACACCCGAAACCCCGAGCAACACCATGCGGAAGGAACGGTCGCGGACGACCGAGTGCAATTCGTCGGGGTTCTCGGTGTGTGGATTGGGAACGGGAATCAGCAGGAAGTACAGACCGACGCTCGCGCCGATTGTCAGAGCCGTCATAATGAGGAATCCGGCCCGCCAGTCGGAAATGGCCGCGAGTGCCGATCCGAGCGGAAGTCCGGCGATGAACGCGAGGTTCGCCCCGGCCGAGATGAACAAGAACCCTCGAGACCGCCACTGGGCGGGCAACATCGTCGTCACGTACCCGGTCGCAATCATCCAGAACATTCCGTTGCCGAGACCTCCGATGATTCGCGAAGCGAACAACACGTCGTAGTTGGGCGCAAGCGAAGCCATGACGTTCGAGGCGGTGAACAACCCCACCGACACGATCAGCAAGGACTTGCGGCTGAAGCGACGAGTCGTCAACGACAGGGGGATTGCGGTAAGAACGACGGTCGCCGCCCACACCGACACGAGGAATCCGATCTGCGACGTGCTGACGTTGAGGTCAGCCGACATCGACGGCAACATACCTGTCGGCAAAAACTCGGACGTCACCGTGGCAAAAACCGTGAAACCGATAGCCGTCATCGCCGCCCACGGGAAGCGGTCGGTCGATGTGGAGGTAGTGCTCATGCTGTTGACAGCCTAGGACTTATCGGCCTGCCGCAATCTCGGTGAATGGGAAGTGCCCCGTCCTGACGGCGCGCGAGAACTACGCGAGACGCTTCTGCAGGTTGGCGTCGAGGGTCGCGAGGAACTCCTCGGTTGTCTCCCATTTCTGGTCGGGTCCGATCAGAACCGCGAGGTCTTTTGTCATGTGACCGTCCTCGACAGACGCGATGACGACCTCTTCGAGCGTGACGGCGAAATCGATGAGCGCCTGGTTTTCATCGAGCTTGCCGCGGTGCTGCAGGCCACGAGTCCACGCGTAGATCGACGCAATCGGGTTCGTCGACGTGGGCTTGCCCTGTTGGTGATCGCGGTAGTGGCGCGTCACCGTACCGTGGGCGGCCTCGGCTTCGACGATTTTGCCGTCGGGCGTGGTCAGCACCGAGGTCATAAGTCCGAGCGAGCCAAATCCCTGCGCGACCGTGTCCGACTGCACATCACCGTCGTAGTTCTTGGTGGCCCAGATGTATCCGCCCTCCCACTTCATCGCGCTCGCGACCATGTCGTCGATCAGGCGGTGTTCGTAGGTGATGCCCAGGGCGGCAAACTTGTCCGCAAACTCAGCGTCGAATATCTCTTGGAAGATGTCCTTGAAACGCCCGTCGTACGCCTTGAGAATGGTGTTTTTCGTCGACAAATAGACCGGGTAGTTGCGAGTCAAACCGTAGTTGAGAGAGGCCCGCGCAAAGTCACGAATGGACTCGTCGAGGTTGTACATCGCCATCGCCACACCGGCGCTAGGGGCCTGGAAGACCTCGAATGACTGAGCCTCGGTGCCGTCGGCCGGAGTGAACGAAATCGAGAGCGTTCCCGGGCGGTCAAACGTGAAATCGGTGGCGCGGTACTGGTCGCCGAACGCATGGCGGCCGACGATGATGGGCTTGTTCCAGCCGGGTACGAGCCGAGGGATGTTGGAGATGATGATGGGTTCGCGGAATATCACGCCGCCCAGAATGTTCCGGATCGTGCCGTTCGGGCTCTTCCACATCTTCTTGAGTCCGAATTCTTCGACGCGGGCCTGGTCGGGAGTGATGGTTGCGCACTTGACGCCGACGCCGTGCTTGAGGATTGCGTGGGCGGAGTCGATGGTGATCTGGTCATCGGTCTCGTCGCGCTTCTGAATCGAGAGGTCGTAGTACTCGAGAGTCAGGTCGAGGTAGGGGTGAATCAGGCGGTCCTTGATGAACTGCCAGATGATGCGCGTCATTTCATCGCCATCGAGTTCTACGACGACACCGTCGACCTTGATTTTCTGCACGGGTAAACCTTTCGTTACAACTAGTCACCCCAGTCTATTCCAACGCTGGCAGGCAGAAATGTGGGTGAGCCATGGACAAGTTGGTATCATTTTGATACCATAAGAGTATGGCAATGACTCTCCGGCTAGAACCCGAACTCGACAACGACCTTGGTGATGTCGCCGAACTTCTCGGACTCTCCAAGCAACAGGTTGTGGCACAAGCGGTCGCGATCTTCCTTGAATCGCAAAAGAACCGTCTCGAGATGCGCCGCACTGTAGAAATGATTCTCCAACGTGACGCCGAATTGATGAAACGGCTAGAAGACTCGTGACTCGATTTGTGAGCCTCGAAGGGTTCGTCGTTGAACTCGAAACAATCGCGTTTCACGTGCGTGACCTTGGTTTGGTGCACTCGGCACTCGAACGCCCTGCGACAACCCTGATGGGTGCTGACGCATACGCGACCATCGACGCCAAGGCCGCCGCACAAACAGAATCACTTGCTCGAAATCACCCCTTTATGGATGGGAACAAGCGCTCGGCGTGGATTGCGCTCAACCACTTTTTGCGCATCAACGGTTACCTGCTGTTTGCGACGCAAGACGATGCCTTCGCATACATTCAGAGCGTTGCCACCGGTCAATTTACGCTGGATGAATCCGCCGCGTGGATCGAAGCCCACCGCCGCGCAATCTGACCCTTTCCTCGTCGGTGCCTCGGGATACTCTCGAAATAGATAAGAGACAACGAGAGAAAAGAGGAGAAATGGAAAAGACATACAGCTCCCGGGACGGGCGCTATCAACACATCGAGGTCCGCCGCGAACGAGACGACATCGTGTTCGTCGGCGATCGCTCCGGTTCGGATTGTTGCCACACGCTGAAAGCCGTGAACTTCGCGGCGTTCGCCTCAAGCATCGGACAGCCCGCCGACATCGACATCATGACGGCAATCGGGACGATCCTGGATTCAGAACCGTCCCGATTGTGGACCGCAATTCACTCCGACGTGACGGAAACAGATTTCTCGTGGCAGTCGATGAGCGAGATCGAAGACATGATGGACACCTTCGACTCGATGCGGGGGTAAAAACTAAACGGCGTATTTGTTGCCCTCGGCGGCGGACTTGCTCGGGCGCAACGTGACGATTAGCGCGAAAATGCTTATCGCAAGACCCCCCAGAATCGGGATCGACGCAACCCCCACCAACCCGAGGACGGCCGCGACGAGTTCATCGCCAACTAGCGACCCTTGCCAGTAACCCCAAATCACGGGGACCGCGCTAGAGATGGCGAAGACCAAACCGACAGCGGGAACGAGATACAGCCACAACCACTTTCCCGAGAAACCTGCATCGTGAAAACGACGAACCGTCACGGCCAAGCTGGGAATCAACGTCCCCAACGACCACACAAGGCTGATTGCCGACGCCGGACCGGAAGGTGAATCGATGTTGCCTTCCCCCGTGGCGCTCATCAGCATGTTGATTGCCACCGCGACGATGAAGGAAAACAAGGTGAACCACCAGTACTCGGGGCGAGTCGCCACTCCCCGAAAAACGCCGTACTTGCGGAAGACTGAGGCGATTGATGCTCCAAAACTCATGAACGTGTCCTTTCCGACCGTGCTTTAGGCAACAGGATACGCCAGCGAGGTGAATAAAGCACGCCTAATGGAAAAAGTGCCGTTCGCCCGTGAAGTACATCGTGACTCCCGCGGCCGCGGCGGACGCAATCACCTCGTCGTCGCGCACCGATCCGCCCGGTTGAACAATCGCCGTGACTCCCGCATCGAGCAGGACCTGCAGTCCGTCGGCGAAGGGGAAGAACGCGTCGCTCGCCGCGACACTTCCGCCCGCTCGATCGCCCGCTCTGGTGACTGCAAGGTGGCACGAGTCGACGCGATTGACCTGCCCCATGCCGATGCCAACCGAAGCGCCGTCCTTTGCCAACAGGATGGCGTTCGATTTCACCGCGCGGCACGCTCGCCACGCGAACTCGAGGTCCGCGAGAGTCGCCGGGTCCGCCGGAGCCCCCGTAACGAGCGTCCAACCCGACGAGGCGGAGAATTGCCGATCCGCATCCTGCACCAGGAACCCGCCGGAAACCTCGCGAACTTCTCGCGGGAGTCGCTCGAAGTTGGTGGGTAAGACCAGTAGCCGAAGATTCTTTTTCCCGGACAGTACCCGAACCGCATCGTCGTCAAACCCGGGTGCGACGATGACTTCGGTGAAAATTTCCACGATTGATTCGGCCGCAGCAGCCGTAATCGGTCGGTTAGCGGCGATGACCCCGCCAAAGGCGGACACCGGATCACACGCATGCGCACGGGCGTGTGCCTCGGCGATGGTCGACCCGATGGCAATCCCGCACGGGTTCGCGTGTTTGATGATGGCGACCGCCGGCTCGTCGTGGTCGAATGCCGCACGAACGGCCGCGTCGGCGTCGACGAAGTTGTTGTACGACATCTCTTTGCCATGAAGTTGCGTTGCCTGGGCGATTCCCGCACCACCGTGGGAGCCATAGATCGCCGCGGCCTGGTGTGAGTTTTCGCCGTACCGCAGGGTGTCGAGTTTTTCTGCCGCGATTCGAAGAGCGGGGGCAAAACCCGATTCATCGTGCGGGTATTCCTTGTGCATCCACGTCGCAACAGCCGAGTCATAGCCCGCGGTGTGCGCGAAGGCGCGGCCAGCAAGGATTCGCCTCTGTTCGAGAGTCGTCCCGCCCGACGTGATCGCCGCAACAACGTCGGGGTAATCGGCGGGGTCCACAACGACAGCGACGTTGTGGTGGTTTTTGGCGGCCGCCCGAACCATGGCGGGTCCTCCGATATCGATGTTTTCGACCACGGTTGCGGCGTCCGCACCGCTCGCGACGGTGGCGGCGAAGGGATACAGGTTGACGACAATCAGATCGAATGAGTCGATGCCGAGGTCGCTGAGTTGCTGAACATGCGAGTCGTATCTAAGGTCGGCGAGAATTCCACCATGAATCGACGGGTGCAGGGTTTTCACCCGGCCATCCAGCGATTCGGGGAACCCCGTTACCTCGCTGACCTCCTGGACGTCAATTCCCGCATCACGAATCATCTGGCAGGTCGACCCAGTCGAGACGAGGGAAACGCCAGCGTCGGACAGCGCCGCGGCGAGGACCAATACTCCCCTCTTGTCACTCACGGAAATCAGCGCACGGCGTGACGCGATTCGATCGCGGGAGCGGTCGGGCGTGGGAAGGGCGGAAACCATTAGTTTTCCTGCAGAACGGCCGACTCGCGCTCCGCGAGGTCGCGAACGACCTCGGCCAGAAGCTCGCGTTCGACGATCTTGATCCGGTCGTGAAGCTCGGTCTCAGTGTCACCGTCGAGGACCGCAACGCGCCGCTGAGCGAGAATCGGGCCGGTGTCGACGTCGTCGTCGACGACAATCACGCTCGCCCCGGTTTCGGTCACGCCCGCGGCACAGGCGTCGCGAACCGCATGAGCGCCCGGGAATTCGGGGAGGAACGACGGGTGAGTGTTGATGATCATGGGTGCAAATCGGTGGACAAAAGTGGGCGGCAACACCCTCATAAAACCCGACAGAATTACCAGATCTGGCGCATAACTCTCGACCACATCGGCGAGTCGATCGCCCCAGGCATCACGGTCAGCGCCGCGCTCGAGGGGTTCGACAAAGGTTGGGATTCCGGCGCTCCGCGCGTGCTCAAGCCCGGAGGCCTCCGAGTCGGCGCCGACGGCGACCACGGTCGCGGGAACGTTTCCGTCGGCACACTCCCCGAGAAAAGCTCGCAGGTTCGACCCGTGACCCGAGATGAGTACTACGGTTCGCAACATTTGCCCAGTTTACCGAGACGGGGTTGGCGCATTGCCGTCGTTGCGTTTGACCGCGGAATCACCGACAATTTTGCCCGCGAACAATCCGATGAACGAACCCGCCAACACGCCCCCCGCCAACACGAGGGCGACGAACACCGGGTCGATGCCGACTAGGGCGAAACGACCGCCGCCCGCGGAACCCGAGGCGTAGGACCCGACAACCGCGGTCGTCAGCCCAACGATTGCCGCCGCCGCTGCCGCGGTAAAGGCTAGTCGGCCCATGTCCGCCAGACTTCCCGGGTTGAATACGCGGTCGCGGGAACTGACCCAACCCGAGAACCTGACCGCCGCAATCAGCGCGATGAGGCCGGGGATGATGGTCACCCATCCGCCGACCACAGTCGATTCGGGAATGATTCCCAATAGCGGTATCGCGGGAACGGCCCCGACGGTCGTCGCGAACGGCGACAACACGGCTCCCGAGCCGATGGCGAAGCCCGGGCCGACAATCCACGACACCATCCAGACAACGGCGACAGGGATGAATGCCATTTGCGCAGCCGTGAGGACAAATCCGCCCAGAATTCCGGTGTGAAGGGACTCGTACAACGACACCATCGTCGCGTAGCCGGTAAGCACCAAGACCGCAAGAGTCGCGCCCGCGATGGCCACGACACCAGCGATTGTGAACCCCGCGATGCGCGATGCGACGCCGATCTCGTCACGCCATCGGTCCAACACAAACACAACAGAGTTCCGTGACGTTCGCCCGTCCAACCACGGCCGCCATCCCATGACCAGCCCGAGCACGAACGGCGCGACGACCCGCAGAGCGCCCGCGACAACGTCAAAGTCCACCGTTTCCGTGCGTGCCGACACCAGAGCGAGAGCGGCGAAGCCCGCGACCCCCGCCACGAGTACACCGATTATGAACGTCGCTTCACTCGACTCGGGCAACCGGCGACCTGCGCGACGACCAAGCACGGCGGTGATGATGGCGAACAGGAACGGGGCGAGCGACAACGAGAACGACGCGAGTTCGCCGGTCAGAATTGCGGACGACCCGCCCAAAGACACGTCGAGTGGAACTCCGTGCCCCAGCGCCCACACCTGGACGGACAATTGCCACAGCCCGAGGGGTGTGGTTGTGAAGCCCGAGAGTGAGACCCAGGCGAGGATGCCGAAAAGAAACGGACCGAGCAGCCCAATCGCCACCACCCGAAACGCCTCGAGAAGCGCGAAGAGTGCGACGAGCCCGCGAGGCACGTTACAGGGCCGCGATAACCTCGCGCATGAGTTGCGCGGTTTCGCTCGGGGTTTTGCCGACGCGAACGCCCGCGGCTTCGAGTGCTTCTTTCTTCGCCTCGGCCGTTCCCGACGATCCGGACACAATGGCGCCGGCATGGCCCATCGTCTTACCCTCGGGCGCGGTGAATCCGGCAACGTATCCAACGACGGGCTTCGTGACGTGGTCGCGAATGAAGTCTGCGGCGCGCTCTTCAGCATCCCCGCCGATCTCGCCAATCATGACAATCGCCTTGGTGTCGGGGTCGGCCTCGAATGCGGCGAGGGCATCGATGTGAGTGGTGCCCACAATCGGGTCTCCGCCGATTCCGATGGCGGTCGAAAAACCGATGTCGCGCAATTCGAACATCATTTGATAGGTCAGCGTTCCCGACTTGGATACCAGCCCAATCGGGCCAGGACCGGTGATCGTCGCCGGAGTAATTCCCGCGAGCGCCTCGCCCGGCGTGATGATTCCGGGACAGTTCGGGCCGATGATGCGGCTCGTCCCCTTCGTTGAGGCGTACGCCCAGAACTCGGCGGTGTCCTGAATCGGAATCCCCTCGGTGATGACCACAATCAGTGGCATCGCCGCGTCAATCGCTTCGATAACGGCATCCTTGGCGAACGCGGGCGGAACGAAGACGACGGATACGTTCGCACCCGTCTCGTGCATCGCCTCGGTGACAGTCCCGAAAACGGGGAGCGTCACGTCGCCGTGTTCTACGGTCGTGCCTGCCTTGCGGGCGTTGACGCCACCGACCACGGTCGTGCCCGATTTCAACATGAGTGCCGTGTGCTTGGAGCCCTCGCCGCCAGTGATGCCCTGCACAATCACGCGCGAATCCTTGTTCAGGAAAATAGACATTCTGCTGTTCCTTACTTCGCTGCCAGAACGGCGGCGCGGTCAGCGCCATCGTCCATCGTGGTCGCCAGAGTGACGAGAGGGTGGTTACGAGCAGCGAGGATCTCGCGGCCCTTCTCAACGCTGTTTCCGTCGAGTCGAACGACGAGCGGTTTTGTTGCTTCGTCGCCCAGCATGTCGAGTGCCGCGACGATTCCGTTGGCAACCGCGTCACAGGCGGTGATGCCCCCGAACACGTTGACGAAAACGCTCTTCACCTGGGGGTCGCCGAGGATGACGGACAGGCCGGCGGCCATGACCTCGGCCGATGCTCCGCCTCCGATGTCGAGGAAGTTCGCGGGTTTCACGCCACCGTGTTTTTCGCCAGCGTAGGCGACCACGTCGAGTGTCGACATGACGAGCCCGGCACCGTTGCCGATGACCCCGACCTCGCCGTCGAGCTTGACGTAGTTGAGGTCGTGCTCTTTGGCTTTGGCTTCGAGCGGGTCAGCCGCCGCTTTGTCTTCGAGGGCCGCGTGACCAGGCTGGCGGAATTCGGCGTTCGCGTCGAGCGTCACCTTGCCGTCCAGAGCGAGGATGTCACCGCCTTCGGTGAGCACGAGCGGATTTACTTCGACCAGGGTCGTGTCCTCCGCAGTGAAGACGCCGTACAACTGCACAAACACGGGTGCGACCTTATCCACCAATTCCGCGGGGAATTTCGCGGCAATCGCGATTTCCTTCGCCTTGGCCAGGGTGATCCCCTCGATGGGGTCGACCTGAATTCGGGCGAGCGCATCGGGGCGTTCCACCGCGAGTTGTTCGATGTCCATCCCGCCTTCAAAGGAACACAGGCACAGGTACGAACGATTCGCGCGGTCGAGCAGCACCGAAAAATAGTATTCCTGAGCAATCGCGGCGCCCTGAGCGACCATGACGCGCGTGACGATGTGGCCTTTAATGTCGAGACCGAGGATCGCCTTGGCTGCCTCGAACGCGTCGTCGGGGGTCTTGGCGACCTTGACTCCACCAGCCTTGCCTCGTCCACCGACCTTGACCTGGGCTTTGACAACCGTCAATCCACCGATTGTGGCGGCGGCGGCACGGGCTTCCTCGGGGGTGTCGGCGACGATTCCCTGAAGAACCGGTACGCCGTGCTTTTCGAACATGTCACGGGCTTGATACTCGTAAAGATCCACCATCATCCAATCGACAAAAGTCTGGAAAAAGTCTGGGCAAATTGCCTCACGACCGTGTTACAGCCTACCGCTCACCCGCGTGACGGTCCGCCGAAAACGGTCGTGTTCAGAGCTTTTCGATCGGCGCAATCTTGATGAGCAGCTTCTTTTTTCCGACGCCATCAAACATCACCTCGGCGATGCGTTTGGCGCCATCACCGGTCACCCCGAGCACACGACCGTCCCCGAAATCGTCGTGACGAATGCGGTCGCCGGTGGCGAGTTCCATCCCCGAGTTATCGCGCACCTCGCGCGTGATGGCACCCGTCCATTCGGTTCGTGGTTTCGCCGGAGCGTCCCACGAGCGGCGCTCGAATGATGGCGACAGCGAACGGCGACCCGATTCGCGCCAGTCGACCAAGTCGTTCGGGATTTCCGCGAGGAATCGGCTCGGCATGCACGACGCGATTTCACCGAATGTCGCGCGCGAGGTGGCGAGCGACAGGTGTAGTTTCTTTTTGGCTCGGGTGATTCCGACGTAGAACAGTCGACGTTCCTCTTGAATCCCGCCCGCTTCAGACACGGAAATGCGATGCGGCAGGATTTCCTCTTCGATTCCCGTGATGAACACCGCGTCGAATTCGAGCCCCTTCGCGGTGTGCAGGGTCATCAGACTGACGGTTCCGCTCTCGTCGTCGAGGTCGTCAACCGCCGAGGACAACGCGACCTCGGTGAGGAAGTCGATGAGCGTTCCTTCGGGCATTTTCACCTGAAATTCGCGGGTGAGTCCGACGAGTTCCTCGACGTTTTCGGCGCGGGCGTTCTCTTGTGGGTCACGGCTTTCCTTGAGAAGGATGAGATAACCGGTTCCCTCGAGTAACGCCATCAGGACGTCCACCACCTTCGCAGTGTCAACCAGGGCCGACACACGGTCAAGCATGGTGACAAACTCGCGAACTGTCGCGGTGGCTTTTGCGGCGATGCCCACCGAATCAATGTTCCGCATCGCGTCGCGGAAAGACATCTGATTGTCGTCAGCGAAACGTTGAATCGCCGATTCGCTGACGTCACCGATTCCCCGTTTCGGTGTGTTGAGAATTCGCCGATGAGCCAATCCATCGTCGGGGTTGGCGACGGCAGCGAGATACGCCAGCACGTCCTTGATTTCCATGCGTTCGTAAAACTTGGTACCGCCGATGAGTCGATACGGGACCGCCGACCGCATCAGCACGTCTTCCAGCGCGCGGGTTTGCGCGTTGGTTCGGTAGAACACAGCGATGTCGCGGTAGGCCATCCCGCCGCTGTGCAGGTTGTCGATTTCGTCCGCGACGAACTGCGCTTCGTCGTGTTGAGTGACTCCCGTGAAACCGGTGATTCGGTCGCCCGCACCTCGATCCGAGAACAACCGTTTGCTCATCGACGTATCGAAGTTGTTGCCGATGACGGCGTTGGCCGCATCCAGGATGTTTTGGGTCGACCGATAATTCTGTTCCAACACCACCACCTCGGTGCCGGGGAAATCCTGGCGGAACTCGAGGATGTTGCGAATATCGGCGCCGCGAAACGCGTAGATGGATTGATCCGAGTCGCCCACGACCGTCAACGTCGCCGCGTCGATTCCGCCCTGTTCGTTGAACAAGACGGGCGGCGTTTCGGCGGGGGCGTGCTCGGGGGCGACGGGTCTCGTCAATTCGTGGATCAGTTCGTATTGGGCCTTGTTCGTGTCCTGATACTCGTCCACGAAAACGTGCCGGAAGCGGCGCTGGTAGAGCGCCCGTACCTCGGGGAACGCTCGGAACATGAATACCGTCTGCCCGATGAGGTCATCGAAATCAAAAGCATTGGCCCGCCGGAGTTCCTGGGTGTAACGCCGAAACACCTCGAGGAACATCATCTCGTTTGGGTCGTTCGGGTTCGCCTGGCTCGCAAATCCGTCGACGTCGATCAGTTCGTTCTTGAGGCGCGACATCTTGGACAACACTCCGCCGGGCGTGAGTCCCATCGAGTCCGCCTCGAATTCCTTGAGGATCCGTTTAACGAGTGACTTCGAGTCGGCCGAGTCGTAAATCGTAAATGCGGCGGGGAAACCGAAACGGGCGGCTTCGTTCCGCAGGATGCGCACGCACGCCGAGTGAAACGTGGAAATCCACATCCCGCGAGATTCGTCCCCGATGTACATCCCAATCCGCTCACGCATTTCGGCCGCGGCCTTGTTGGTGAAAGTGATGGCAAGGATTTGGCTCGGCCAGGCCTCGCGCGTTTTCAGCAGTAGTGCGATGCGCCGCGTCAGAACCGCGGTCTTGCCCGAGCCGGCGCCGGCGACGATGAGCAGCGCGGGACCGCGATGAGTCACCGCGCGGGACTGTTGTGGGTTCAGTCCATCGAGGAGCGGTTCGGCGGGATCGAGTGCGGCGGGAGAGTTCGACATGTGGGTTCGAGTTTACGCGCCCTCACCGACAGCGACTCGGAGGTTAGTTAGAGTGACGACGTGACCGAGCCCCGTGCGACACCCCGTACCAATCCGACGGCGATTCTCGCGGTCATTCTGGGTGCACTGATGTCGCCGATGGCTCTGCCGTTCGGGTGGTTTGCTCGGGAACAGATCCGGCGCTCGGGTGAAGGTGGATTGCGCCTCTGCACGGTCGCGATGTCCCTCGGTGCGATTGCGAGTGTGGTGTGGCTCGTCGGCGGTGTGTTGTTGTATTTGTGGTGGTCGTCGCTCTAGGTTCACAGGAAATTTTTAGGAAAACGCCCTAGTCTTAACGTCGTTCACCAACACTTAAAAGGAGTGTCCATGAATTCCAATCCCGCTTTCTCGCGCAACGCTGCTTTCCGCCCCGGACAGGTTTCGCGTCAAGAACTCGAAGCGATGTACGGCCCGAACGCGTCGAAGGCTCCAACATCTGCTCCGGACGACAGCGCAACCCTTCAAGCGGCCTATGACATGCCCGCAGCAACGCCCGGCCAGACCGGTCGGATGACCGTCGAAGACACCATCATCAAGACGATTCTTGCCTTCGCGGTGCTTCTCGTCGGTGCTGCGGTCGGTTGGACGTTCGCCTCGCAGCTCGTCATGATTGTTGGTCTTGTCGGCGGTCTCGTGCTCGGACTCGTCAACACGTTCAAAAAAGTTCCGTCGCCCGGCCTCATCATCGCGTATGCGGTTCTTCAGGGAATCTTTGTCGGCGCCATCTCGATGGTCTTCAACTCAATGTGGGACGGAATTGTCACACAGGCGGTCATCGGGACGCTCGGCGTAATCGGGCTCACCCTGTTCCTCTTCCTTTCGGGACGTTTCCGCTCGTCGGCGCGCATGACCAAAATCGTGACCGTCGCCATGGTCGGCTACCTCGTCTACCAGATCGTGAACATGATCCTCATCGCCACGGGTGTGACGGGTGACGCGCAATTCGGTCTGAGCTCGGCGAACATCATGGGAATCCCGCTGGGGCTCATCATCGGTGTCGTCGTCGTCTTCCTCGCCGCGTACTCGCTTGTGCTCGACTTCGAGTCGATCCAAATCGGTGCGCAGCGCGGTGTTCCCGCCGTGTACGCGTGGCAGGGTGCGTTCGGAATCCTCGTGACGGTCGTCTGGCTGTACCTCGAAATCTTGCGCATGATCGCGATCGTCCGCGGTAACGACTAACAACCTCCAACGGAAAAGGCGCCGATCATTCGGCGCCTTTTTCTTATTCCCACTCGATGGTGCCGGGGGGTTTCGAGGTGATGTCGAGAACAACGCGATTGACGTCTTTGACCTCGTTGGTGATTCGATTCGAAATCTTGGCGAGAACGTCATACGGAACTCGAGTCCAGTCCGCGGTCATCGCGTCTTCGCTCGACACGGGTCGAAGAACGATCGGGTGTCCGTAGGTTCGGCCGTCCCCCTGCACTCCGACCGATCGAACATCGGCCAACAACACGACGGGACACTGCCAGATGTCGCTGTCGAGACCCGCTTCGGTCAGTTCGGCGCGCACAATCGCATCGGCGGCGCGTAGGATCTCGAGCCGCTCGAGTGTCACTTCACCCACGATTCGAATCCCGAGTCCAGGTCCGGGGAACGGCTGGCGGCCGACAATCAGCTCAGGTAGGCCGAGGTCACGTCCAATGGCCCGCACCTCGTCCTTGAACAATGCGCGCAACGGTTCGACGAGCTCGAACTGCAGGTCATCGGGCAGTCCACCAACGTTGTGGTGGGATTTGATGGTTGCGGTGCCGCTTCCGCCACCACTTTCGACGACATCCGGATAGAGCGTCCCCTGGACGAGGAATCGCACGTTTTTGCCAGCGTTCGCCGCTTCGGCGACGAGATCGGCTTCGGCGGTTTCAAAAGCGCGGATGAACTCTCGACCGATGGTTTTTCGCTTTGCCTCGGGGTCGGTCACACCCGCAAGTGCAGCGAGGAAGGTGTCGGCGACGTCGATGGTCACGAGTCGAACGCCGGTGGCGGCGACGAAATCACGCTCGACCTGTTCGCGCTCGCCGGAGCGCAACAACCCGTGGTCGACAAACACACAGATGAGTTGATCGCCCACCGCCTTGTGCACGAGCGCGGCGGCGACCGCTGAGTCAACACCGCCCGAGAGTCCGCAGATGACGAGGTCGTCGCCCACCTGTTCGCGAATCGCGGCGACCTGCTCGTCAATCACATTTCCGCTCGTCCAGTCGGGGGCGATTCCAGCACCGTTCCACAAGAAGTTTTCGAGCACGCGCTGACCGAAATCCGAATGCACCACCTCGGGATGCCACTGCACTCCGAACATGCGCGTTTCCGAGTTCTCGAAAGCGGCGACAGGGGTCGCGTCGGTGGAGGCGGTGACCGTAAAACCAGGGGGCGCGGTTTCGACCCGGTCGCCGTGGCTCATCCAACAGGTCTGAGTTCCGGGTTGGTCGGCGAATAACACACCGCTGGTGACGCGCGCCTCGGTCGCACCGTATTCGCGCAGACCGGTGTTCGCGACCACGCCGCCGAGTTGCTGAGCCATGACCTGAAACCCGTAGCAAATTCCCAACACCGGAATTCCCAGAGCAACGATGCCGGGGTCGAGCTGAGGCGAGCCCGGCTCGTACACGCTGGAGGGACCACCCGACAGGATGATGGCGAGCGGCTCGCGCTCGGCGACTTCGGCCGCAGTGATGGTGTGCGGAACGATTTCGCTGTAGACGTGAGCCTCACGAACACGTCGCGCGATCAATTGCGCGTACTGCGCTCCGAAGTCAACAACGAGAACCGGACGGTGATGCGTCACAGAAAAGCCTTGGTGACCGTGCGCCGAACGAGTCCCTCAGTGATGAACGACAAGAACGGGACGACCCCGCCGAGTGCGAGGAGGGGGAAGTAGGTGATGGGCCAGCGCATCGCGGACCACAACTGGAAACAGGCGAAAAGGTACACGACGTACAACCAACCGTGGACGATCAGGATCCAGGTCGAGATGTTGATGGCGACAACCGTGTCGGTGGGAACGAGAGCGAGAAAACCGAACGGTCCGCCCGCTTCGATTTCTACGCCGAACGCGTATTTGAGAATCATCTCTGCGGTCAACAACAAGAGCATTCCGCCCGTGATGTAGGCGGCAACGCGAAACGTCTTCTCCGCTTTCAGGGCCTTCTCGCGCACAATCGCCATGGGCTAATTCTACGGTTGTGCCTGAGCCAACTCGTCCGCTTCGCGCTCGACGGCGTCCTTCACGAGGCGGTACCAGAAGTACAGTGCAAAGCCCGCGAACAGCACCCATTCGATCGCGTAAAAGATGTTCAGCCAATTGAGCGCGGCTTGGGGCAACGGCTTCACGGACTGGATGTGCTCGAGCGGTGCGGGGGCGTCGTCGAGGACGAGGAACGCGTCGTAGATGGCGTCGCATTTCCATCGGTTGACGAGGTCGGCGCTCGACACCACGGTCAACCGACCGTTGTCGTAATCACCCGTGACCGGATCGTCGCTCGGGACGAGTCGGCCCACGAAGGTCGAGGGCGAATCATCGATAAACACGAACTCGCCCGAATCAATGGTGGGCGCCCACCCCACCGCCACCGGCAGGCACGCCCCGTCCGATGTTCGGCTGTTCACCACGAGCCAACTGCCGTTGTCGCTGCCTTGTCGTCGGTCGAGGACCACCGCTCGCTCCTGAGCCCAGGTTGCGGTCACGACTATGCGCCGGCCGCCGTCAGCAAGTTTCATGGCCTCGCCCGGATTCAGGATGGACTCGAGCGGGACGGGCGTCTCGGTGTCGACTTCGACAATCGTTGCTTCGTCCACCGCGCGCTGGATTTGCCACTGCGCCAGTCCCCCGAACACTCCCGCCAACAGCAGACACGCCAGCAAACTCGCGAGCCAGCGGGGGCGCCGGGCCATCGCCCACCATGCGCGCGTCATCGCCGGCTACCTACGCGGTCGGGTCAACGACGACCTCGACCCGCTGGAACTCCTTCAGGTCGCTGTATCCCGTTGTTGCCATCGCGCGGCGCAACGCACCGACCAGGTTCGACTGTCCGTTCGCGTGACGCGACGGACCGAACAGGACCTCTGCGAGCGGACCGATCTGACCGACCCACACGCGATTGCCGCGCGGCAGATCCGCGTGATACGCCTCTTGTCCCCAGTGCCAACCGTTACCCGGGGTGTCCGTCGCACGCGCGAGCGTCGTGCCGAGCATGACCGCGTCGGCACCCATCGCGACCGCCTTGACGATGTCGCCCGATAGGCCGAGTCCGCCGTCCGCAATGACGTGAACGTAACGCCCTCCCGATTCGTCCATGTAATCGCGGCGGGCGCCCGCGACATCCGCGACGGCCGTTGCCATCGGAACTTCGACTCCGAGTGAGGTTCGCGTCGTGGAGGCCGCACCGCCACCGAAACCAACGAGCACGCCGGCCGCTCCGGTCCGCATGAGGTGGAGCGCCGCGGTGTACGTGGCGGCTCCGCCCACGATGACGGGGACGTCGAGTTCATAGATGAACTGTTTGAGGTTGAGCGGCTCGCCCGACGGCGACACGTGTTCCGCGCTGACGGTGTTTCCACGAATCACAAAGAGATCAACGCCAGCGCGCATCACGGTGTCGGTGAACTCGGCGGTTCGCTGCGGGCTCAGTGCCCCGGCGACGGGGACACCCGCGTCACGGATTTCCGCGAGACGCTGCACGATGAGTTCGGGCTTGATCGGCTCGGCGTAGATTTTCTGCATTTCCGCCGTGGCGATGTCGACGGGGAGTTCACGAATGCGCTCGATGAGTGTTTCTGGCTTGTCGTAGCGCGTCCACAAGCCCTCGAGATTGAGTACCCCAATCCCGCCGAGTTTGCCGATGGTGATCGCAGTGCGCGGCGACACGACCGAATCCATCGGTGCGGCAAGAACCGGAATCTCAAACTTGTGCGCGTCGATCGACCAGGCGGTGCTCACCGCTTCGGGGTCACGCGTGCGCCGGCTGGGGACCACGGCGATGTCGTCGAATGAATAGGCTCGGCGACCGCGCTTGGCGCGGCCGATTTCAATATCGGACATGGTGGCCGCCTAACGCTTGTAGTTCGGGGCTTCGACAATCATCTGAATGTCGTGCGGGTGAGATTCCTTGAGACCGGCGGGGGTGATTCGAACGAACTTCCCGTTCGCCTTGAGGTCGGTGATCGTGCGCGCTCCGGTGTAAAACATCGACTGACGCAAGCCCCCCAACAATTGGTACATCACCGACGCGAGCGGGCCGCGATAGGCGACGCGGCCTTCGATGCCCTCGGCGATGAGTTGGTCGTCGCTGGGAACGTCGGCTTGGAAATAGCGATCCCGCGAATATGACGTCTTCTTGCCGCGGGATTGCAGTGCACCGAGCGAGCCCATTCCGCGATACTCCTTGAATTGCTTGCCGTTTTCGAAAACGAGATCTCCGGGGCTTTCGTCCGTACCCGCGAGAAGCGACCCGAGCATGACGACGTCGGCGCCGGCAACAAGTGCTTTGGCGATATCGCCCGAATACTGCAATCCGCCGTCGGCGATGACGGGAACGCCCGCTTTCGTCGCCGCCTTGGACGCTTCATAAATAGCGGTGATCTGGGGAACGCCGACCCCCGCGACAACGCGAGTGGTGCAGATCGACCCGGGTCCGACCCCGACCTTGACGGCGTCGACACCCGCCGCGATGAGCGAGGCAGCGCCGTCTTCAGTTGCGACATTTCCGCCGATGACGTCGATGTGGGCGAACGATTTGTCAGACTTCAGCTTTTTCACCATCTCGAGAACGCCGGCGGAATCCCCATTCGCGGTGTCGACCACGAGGACATCGACACCGACGTCGCGCAGGGCGCACGCCCGTTCCCACGCGTCACCGAAGAAACCGATGGCCGCACCGACACGAAGTCGACCCTCCTCGTCCTTCGTTGCGTTCGGATATTTTTCGCTCTTCTCAAAATCCTTGACGGTAATGAGTCCGATGAGTTTGCCCGCGTCATCGACGAGCGGCAGTTTTTCAATCTTGTGTTCAGCGAACAGAGCGACCGCGTCGTCATCACTGATGTTCGCTCGACCAGTGATGAGTGGCATCGGCGTCATGACGTCCTTGACCAGCGTGGTCTCGGTAGCGTCTCGGGGAACAAAACGCATGTCACGGTTTGTAATAATTCCGAGAAGAGTGCCGGTGTCATCGATGACGGGTAGACCCGAAACGCGGAATTGACCGCAGAGGCGATCAACCTCGGCCACGGAGGCACCAGGACTCGTGGTGACAGGGTTGGAAATCATTCCCGATTCGCTGCGCTTGACCTTATCGACCTGAGCCGTTTGGTCCTCGATAGAAAGGTTGCGGTGAATGATTCCGATTCCACCCTGACGCGCCATGCCAATAGCCATGCGGGCTTCTGTCACGGTGTCCATCGCGCTCGACACAATCGGCGCCCACAACGCGATGCGTTTCGTCAGTCGGCTCGAAGTGTTCGCTTCACTCGGAATCACATCGGTGTGAGCGGGCAACAACATCACGTCGTCGTAGGTGAGCCCGGTAAATCCAAATGGATCGTGGCTGGTCATCCCGGGCTCCTTTCCGCTCGTACCGTGGGCGTTCAACAATCGGGTTTCGTCACTTTTATCGTAGTCGGGTTCCCAAACGGGCAGGTTTCCCGCCATAATGGGGCAGGCGGTTTTTTCGTGGCTCAGTCGCGAGTTATCGCACTGTCTTTTTCCCAAACTCCCGATGGCGCTGTCGCCGCGGGCCCAAGCAGGAGGTCACATGAGGGCCAATTCATCGGTGAAATCACGAGTTTCACGTTTCGCCAGTGCTCTCGGAGCATTCCTGCTCGCATTCGGTGTGCTCGCGTTCGGAACTCCCGCGCACGCGGACATCGTCAACCCGGAAATGCCCTTCAAAATCAGCGGGAACGTCCAAAACAAGGGTGTCGGTATTCCCGGCGTCAGCATCTCGATGACCGGGCCTGCGGGATTCACCGCGACTGTGCTCACCGACGCCGAGGGCAAATACACCGTCGGTGTCCCGGAGAAGTTGACCGACTACACGGTCACTGTGGATGAACTGACATTGCCCGACGGCGTGACGGTCATCGATAACCCCGCAACCGAATTCGTCGAAGCGAACGTCCAGACAGTGACGGTCGGACCCGGTGGACGCACGACGATGAACTTCTTCATCGGTCAGGGCGAGCGAAAAACCACCAGCATTTTTGATCAGGTGGTCCAGCGCCTCATCTCGGGAATCAACTTCGGGCTCATGTTGGCCTTGGCCTCGGTCGGCCTGTCCCTGATTTACGGAACAACCGGAATTTCCAACTTCGCCCACGCCGAGTTGGTCACGTTTGGGGCCGTCGCCACCTACGGACTCGTCGCATTGATGGGTGCTGACCTGCTGTGGCTAGCCATCATCCTCGCACTGGTCCTGTCCGCGGCGGTCGGATGGGGTCAAGATGCGGCCCTGTGGGCGCCACTGAGACGCCGCGGTATGGGACTCGTCCAACTCATGATTGTGTCGATCGGACTGTCGCTCGGGGTCCGGTACCTCTACCAGTTCTTCATCGGTGGGACCACCGAACAATTGCCGGGGTCGAGCGGTGAACGTTTCGCCCTGTTCGGTTCAGTGACGTTGAGCGCGACCGACATCGCGAGCATGGCTATCTCTGTGCTCCTCATCGTCCTGTTCGCGCTGTGGCTGAACCGATCGAAGATTGGAAAGGCAACGCGCGCCATTTCGGACAACCCCGGTCTTGCCGCCTCCTCGGGAATCGACGTCGACGGGGTGGTTCGCATCGTCTGGATTATCGGGTCGGTTCTCGCCGGGTTCTCCGGAATCCTGTGGGCCTACTTCCGCCCCGGAATTCGCTGGGACATGGGCGGTCAAATCCTTCTTCTCATCTTTGCGGCGACAACGCTCGGTGGCTTGGGCACCGCCTACGGCGCCCTCGTCGGTTCGCTCATTGTCGGAATTCTCGTCGAGGCATCCAGTTTGGTCATTCCGTCGGACCTTAAATATGTCGGAGCGCTCGTTGTCCTCATCGGAATCCTCCTGTTCCGACCACAAGGAATCCTCGGACGAAAGGAAAGGGTGGGATAGCTCATGGACATCCTCGGAATCTTTCTCTCCTCAGCGTCGTTCATCCTCGCTCCCACGACCATCGCCTACGCTCTGGCGACGTTGGGACTCGCCCTCCACTTCGGATACGGCGGTCTGCTCAACATGGGTATGGCGGGCTTCATGGCGCTCGGTGCCTACGGTTACGCGATCGGGATCCTCACCTTCGGACTTCCGTGGTATCTCGCGGCCTTTGTCGGAGTCGCCGCCTCAATCGTGTTCGCCCTCATTCTGGGTATCCCCACGCTTCGACTTCGCGGTGACTACCTCGCGATCGTGACCATCGCCGCGGCGGAAATCGTTCGACTGATGTTGCTGAGTTCCGCCTTCGGTACCGTCACCGGTTCGGCGGACGGGCTGTCGGGCTTCAACGGTCCCGGTGGCACGGTCACTAACCCGACCGTCGGAGCGGGTGGCTTCAACGAGAGTAACCCCATCCCCGAGGGCGTTTACGGTTTCCCGCCATTCCTCGACGACCAGCGCACCTGGTACCTCCGAATTGTCGGAATCATCATCCTCGGACTCGCGATTTTCGTCGTCTGGCGTCTCGTCAACTCTCCGTGGGGTCGAGTCGTCAAAGGCATTCGTGAAGACGAGGACGCCGTTCGTTCGCTCGGAAAGAACGTCTTTGCCTACAAGCTGCAGGTCCTCATCATCGGTGGTGTGCTCGGTGCTCTCGGCGGTCTGATGCTTGCCTTCTCGACGAACGTCAACTCGAGTGTGTACGTCACGTCGCTCACGTTCTTCCTGTGGACTGCGCTACTTCTTGGTGGCGCGGCAACCGTCTTCGGGCCTCTCGCTGGTTCCATCATCTTCTGGGTGCTCCAAGCGTTCCTAGGGCTGTTGTTCCCCGCTCTGGCGAGTGTCGGGCTGATGCCGTTCACCACCATTCAGGCCGCACAAATCAAGTTCATTATCGTCGGCTTCGCGCTCGTACTCCTCGTGGTCTTCCGGCCACAAGGGCTCTACGGAAACAAGAAGGAGCTGACCTTTGTCAAGTAAGCCCACCTCCTCCAGCCCCGTCAAATCAACGGGGCTCCACGTCGGTGAAATCAAGCCGGGTGTCGCGAAAAAGAACCCAATCCTGATCGCCGATCACGTTCGACGTCAGTTCGGTGGTCTCGTCGCGGTTGATGTCGAACACGTCGAAATCCCCCGCAACGCGATCACCGCGCTGATCGGGCCGAATGGCGCCGGAAAGACCACGTTCTTCAACCTGCTCACGGGTTTTGACCAGCCGAACGAGGGAAAATGGTCGTTCAACGGCAAG
The DNA here is from genome assembly GCA_044237445.1 of Microbacteriaceae bacterium. Lineage (GTDB taxonomy): Bacteria > Actinomycetota > Actinomycetes > Actinomycetales > Microbacteriaceae > MWH-TA3. Next base: position 22,351 of record JBIIFF010000013.1, read on the forward strand.
TCGCTCGCCAACGTTTCCGCCTACCGCGTCGCACGACGCGGACTCATCCGGACTTTCCAGTTGACCAAGGCCCTTGGTTTGCTCACTGTCATGGACAACATGAAACTGGGCAGCACCGAACAGTCGGGCGAGAAACTCAGCGCGAGCCTCTTTCCGCTCATCTGGAAAAAGAAAGAAAAAGAGATCGAGGAGAAGGCGCTCGAGATTCTGCAGCGATTCAAACTCGACACCAAGAAGGATGACTTCGCGGCTTCGCTCTCGGGTGGACAACGCAAGCTGCTCGAAATGGCGCGTGCGCTGATGACCGACCCCGAACTCGTGATGCTCGACGAGCCCATGGCCGGCGTCAACCCCGCTCTCACGGAATCGCTCTTGGAACACATCCTCGGACTCAAAGCGCAGGGAATGACCGTTCTCTTTGTCGAGCACGACATGCACATGGTTCGGCACATTGCGGACTGGGTCATCGTCATGGCCGAAGGCAAAGTTGTCGCCGAAGGCGCGCCGGATGAAGTCATGAAGAACCCCGCCGTGATAGACGCCTACCTCGGAAGCCACCAGGACATCGACCTGGGAACCGTCACTGGACGCATCACGCTGCCGAAGATTTCGAAGGAGAAGTAAATGGCCGCGAAAACGGAAGTTCCGGTCGTCGAGGCCAAAGACCTGTATGCCGGGTACCTGCCCGGGGTCAACATCCTCAACGGAACGAATCTATACGCCAATAAGGGCGAACTCATCGGAATTATCGGTCCGAACGGGGCCGGAAAATCAACATTCCTCAAAGCTATTTTCGGCCTCGTGAAAGTTCGAGAAGGGTCCATCACCCTCAATGGTGATGACATCACGGGCTTGAAGGCAAACCAGTTGGTCGCGCGCGGTGTCGGGTTCGTCCCGCAATCAAACAACGTGTTCCCCAGCCTCACTATCGAGGAAAACCTGCAGATGGGTTTGTACCAGCGCCCTGGCGCCTACGCCGAGCGCCTCGAGTTCGTGACGGGTATCTTTGCCGAACTGGGCAAGCGCCTCAAGCAGCGCGCAGGGTCGCTGTCGGGCGGTGAACGCCAAATGGTCGCCATGAGCCGGGCGCTCATGATGGACCCGACCGTCCTCTTGCTCGACGAGCCCAGTGCCGGTCTCTCGCCCGTTCGACAGGACGAGGCGTTCATTCGCGTCTCCGAAATCAACAAGGCGGGTGTCACCACGATCATGGTCGAGCAGAACGCCCGCCGTTGTCTTCAGATCTGCGACCGCGGCTATGTGCTTGATCAAGGCAAGGACGCTTACACGGGAACCGGACGCGAACTTCTCAACGACCCGAAGGTGATCGGCCTGTACCTCGGTACGCTCGGCTCGTAGTCACTAGTTTCAGTGGGGTCGGCCTTTGGGTCGGCCCCGCTTGTTTTTCCCCAGCTCCGACCATGGTGCACGTGGTGAAACAGAAGAGGCCCCGGGCGAACCCGGGGCCTCTCTGAATCACCGATTCAGTGCGTTGGCTAATTAGCCAGCGTACGGAACTGCGGTGTTGTCGTTACCGTACTGGTAGACCTGGATCGATGCTTCGGTGGGGTCTCCAACTTCGTTGAACGTGATGGGACCTGACACACCGTCGTAGTCTGCGGTTCCGCCACCAATGATGATGTCGGCGCATTCAACAAACGTGGTGCACTTGGTTCCGTCACCGGTTCCACCGGAGACTTCCTGGAGCTTCGCAGCCATGTCGACACCCTCAACCGAGCCGGCTTCCATTGCAGCGAGTGCAAGGAGGACGACTGCGTCATAGGCCTCGGGGCCGTATGCGAAGACATCAGCGAGGTCTGCGTTACCTTCGGCAACCCAGTTGTCGTTCATTGCGGTGGTGAAGTCCGCGATGGTCTCGAGGTTCAGTCCGGGGACCGTACCCTTCGATCCTTCGAGGAGTCCAGCTTCGAAGTCTTCCGAGTAGTTCGCGACGTTTCCGTCAACCAGGTAGACCTTGTCAGCGGGGAATCCGCCACCGATGAGCTTCGGAGCAATCGTCTTGAGCTCTTCGAAGGTGATGAGAACGATGGCGTCAGGGTTGGAAGCGGTAACTTCCGAGATCTGAGCGTCGAAGTTCGTGTCACCCGTGTTGAAGGTGGGCTGTGAAACAACGGTTCCACCAGCAGCCGTGAAGGCAGCCGTCACGAAGCCGGCGAGGCCGCTCGTGAAGTTACCGTTGGCGTCCTTGGCTCCGTCGCCGTTACCGTACGAGTCGTTGAGGACGATCATGCCGAGGGTCGAGTGACCGTCAGCAGCGATGAGGTTACCGAGAACTTCACCCTGAAGAACGTCCGAGGGGGCGGTACGGAAGTACAGTCCCTTGTCGTCGTAGGTCGACAGTGCAGCCGAGGTGTTTGCCGGCGAGAACTGGACTACTCCAGCGCCAACAACCTGGTCGATGAACTGAAGCGAGGTACCCGACGATGCAGCACCGATGATAGCCGTCACACCGGCGTCGAGAAGACGCGGAACTTCGGTTTCGTATGCCTTGTTGTCGGTGTCACCCGAGTCGCCGAAAGTGACCTCAATGGTGATGCCCTTAGCGGCTTCGTTGATGTCCTTGACGGCGAGCGATACACCGGCTTCTTCGGGGGGTCCGAGGAATGCCAGGCTTCCCGTCTGGGGAAGAGCTGTACCGATCTTCAGGGTCAGGTCGCCGACAGGACCGCCTCCGCCACCGGCGCCCGCTGCACAGCCGCTCAGCACGAGTGCCGAGGTGCCGAGC
>JBIIFF010000014.1:0-24871 GCA_044237445.1 Microbacteriaceae bacterium
TGGCGATTCGTCAAGGTCGACAATGTTTGATTTCGCCGCACTCGGAGCGTGGTTTTCCGACCCAGAGAACTGGGCTGGACGCTACGGCTTATGGAACCTGCTCGCCGAGCATCTCACGCTCACGCTAATCGCAATCGCTTTCGCCGCACTTGTCGCGCTGCCGATTGGTGTTGTCATCGGGCACTTCGGTCGAGGCGAATTCCTCGTGGTCGGGCTTGGGTCGTTCTCACGGGCAATTCCCACCATGGGCTTGTTGTTCGCACTTGTCCTGCTGATGGGTATCCAATTCCGCGAGCTGTCCGTCGTGCTTGCCCTGTCGGCCATAGCCTTCCCGCCGATACTTGCGGGATCGTATTCCGGTGTGACGACCATCCCCCCGTGGATTCGAGACTCCGCGACGGCTCAGGGCATGACAGCGTGGCAACTCGTGCGACACGTCGAACTCCCGCTTGCCGCGGCGTCGATCATTGGGGGATTTCGAATCGCCTACATCCAGGTAATCTCGACCGTCGTGCTTGCCCCGCTCGTCGGACTCGGTGGTGTCGGGTTCGGAATCATTCAAGGTTTAGCTCTGCGCGATTTTCCTCAGGTGACGGCGAGTTCGATTGTCATCATCGTGATTACCGTCGCGGGCGATCGCCTGATTGGGTTGGTCCACAAATTTATAGGCGATAGATTGGGTCAACCTAGACCTTTGGAGTAGTCATGAGCATAAAGTCGTTCGCCGCCATCGCCATCAGCATCGGATCCGTCATCGGGCTCGCCGGCTGCGCTCCGACCGCTGCACCATCGAGCGAGCCAATCGTTATTGGCTCGCAGGCTTACTATTCGAATGAAATCATCGCCGAGGCTTATGCGCTGGTTCTCGAGGACGCCGGATTCACCGTTGAGCGCACGTTCTCGCTCGGACAGCGTGACGTGTATGTCCCCGCGATCGTTGCTGGCGAGGTCGATCTGTTCCCGGAATACTCCGGCAACCTTTTGCAGTTCTTCGTCCCCACCGCCACCGAAACAGCCGCTGACGACGTTTATGCGGCCCTCGCGACGGCGTTGCCGGAAGGCCTTTCCGCCCTCGCAATGTCGCCCGCAAGCGACCAAGATTCTTACAACGTGACACAGGAGTTTGCGTCCGCAAACGGCCTCGAGTCGATCGCCGACCTGGCTAACCTCGCCGACATCACGCTCGGTGGCGCGCCTGAACTCGCTGAGCGGCCCTATGGCCCCAACGGATTGCTCGAGAAGTACGGCGTGACGGTTGCGTTCGAGGCGACGGGTGACACGACGGTTGAATCGCTTGTCGCCGGCATCGTCGACATGGCCAACGTCTACAGCGCGGACCCGCGCATTCAGCAGCTCGGACTGGTTACCCTTTCCGACCCGCTCGGACTGTTCCTCGCGTCGAACGTTGTGCCGATTGCGTCCGAAGCAGTGAACGCGGACGCTCGTGCCCTGATTGATGCTGTTTCTGCAGCGATGAGTGCCGAGGATCTGGTCGAGCTGAACGTCCGCAGTGTTGACGAGAAATTGTCTGCCGCGGTCATCGCCCGTGAATGGCTCGTGTCCGAAGGTCTTCTCGACTAGACCGCTGTCCCGAACTCGGGATTAGGGCTTGGTTTTGTCGCTGGGCTTGTCGGCCTTGCGTGTCGCCAACGCGAAAATGGCGAGCCCTGCGACCAGCACCCCTGCACCGAGTCCGTAGGCAACAACTTCATCCTCGCGGTTGGAGTCCACGAACACTCCGACGAACACCACCGCGATAATCGCGACGACGACACCGATCAGTTTTGACTTCAGGTCGTCGAGATCGCGCACTCGCAGCCAGGCCGGAACCGGCAACTCGGGGTCGATAAACAATTCATAAAGCCCGTAACCGATAACGAGCAGAACGGTCCCCAGCAGGATTGCGTCGACGGCCGTGAGGACGTCAACAATCGTGTTTTTGAGGTAGGCGTCGGTCGTGACCGATTCGTACACGACGATAACCATTTCGATTGATCCCTGCGCCATCAAGAGCAGCGCTCCAAGGATGGAGGCGATCGCGGGGACGATGACGGCGTAGCGAGTGAGACCGAGTATTTGACGCATGCCACGAGTGTATGGGCTGACCACGCTGGTTGGCTAGGCGGGTGAGCGTGCGACGTTAGTAACGGCGCGAGAGTGCGCGGTTCGTCAACCACAAACACGCGCAACTGTATAGAATTTGGAGGTTGCCGAAATCGAAATCCAACTAGCGGGCTCGGAATCGGACTTGCCACAACGGGTGGCACACAGTGGAAGGTTTGCGAACATGGCTCGTCTGGGAATCGTGAAAGAAGGCAACGGCGAAACGCGAGTTGCGGCCACTCCGGACACCGTCGCAAAATTGTTGGCGCTCGGTTATGAGGTCGTTGTTGAGCGCGGCGCTGGCTCTGAATCGTCGTTTCCCGACTCTCAGTACAAGAGCGCTGGCGCTACCGTCGCGGACAAAAAGAAGACGTGGGCATCCGAGATCGTGATGAAGGTCAACGCCCCCACTGACGCAGAGATTGCGACGATGGAGCCGGGAACAACCGTGATCGGCGTGATGGCCCCTGGGCTCCGCCCCGAACTTCTCGCTGCACTCGCCAAACGAGGTCTCACGGCGATTGCGCTCGACGCGGTTCCCCGCATCTCTCGCGCCCAATCAATGGATGTCTTGAGTTCGATGGCGAACCTCGGTGGTTACCGAGCCGTCATTGAATCCGCCTATGAGTTTGGTCGTCTCTTTACGGGACAGGTCACGGCGGCGGGCAAAGTACCACCGGCAAAGGTTCTGGTCGCCGGGGCCGGAGTTGCCGGGCTCGCGGCGATCGGCACCGCGTCGAGCATGGGTGCGATCGTTCGAGCGACCGACCCTCGTCCAGAGGTAGCGGACCAGGTCAAGTCGATTGGCGGCGAATACATTGCCGTCGAGGTCGAAGAGAAAATGGCGTCCTCCGACGGCTACGCCAAAGCGACCAGCGAGGCCTACGACCGACGCGCAGCCGAAATCTATTCCGAGCAGGCTCGCGATGTCGACATCATCATTACGACCGCACTTATTCCTGGCCGCCCAGCACCTAAGTTGTTGACCGAAGCCGACGTCGCGAGCATGAAACCCGGCAGTGTCATTGTCGACATGGCCGCGGGAATGGGTGGCAACGTCGCGGGGTCGAAGGCGGGCAAACGAGTCGTCACCGCCAACGGCGTTGTAATCCTCGGGTACACCGACCTGCCGGGTCGTCTGCCCCAGCAAGCGTCGCAGCTTTTCGGCACCAACATGTTGAACCTTCTCAAACTCGTCACTCCTGAAAAAGACGGACAACTGACCCTCGACTTTGAGGATGTTGTTCAGCGCGCCGTGACGGTTGTTCAGGACGGCACCGTGATGTGGCCGCCCCCACCCGTGCAGGTCTCGGCGGCACCAGCGGCAGTCGCGGCGGAACAGGCAACGCCGGTCGAGAAGCGAGTAATGTCCCCGCTTCGCAAAGGACTCCTGAAAGGGCTCGGCCTCGCCGTCGTTCTCGCGATATGTGCCTTTGCTCCCGCGCCTCTTCCGCAACACTTCCTCGTCCTAATGCTGTCCGTGGTCGTCGGCTTCTATGTGATTGGCAAGGTCCACCACGCGCTTCACACGCCACTCATGAGCGTGACAAACGCCATCTCGGGCATCGTCGTGGTGGGAGCAATCGCTCAACTCTCGTCGGACAACATCGTCGTCCAGATTCTGGCCGCCGTTGGCGTCCTTCTCGCATCAATCAATATCTTCGGTGGGTTTGCCGTGACACGTCGAATGCTCAAGATGTTTAGCAAAGGTGGAACCAAGTGAACATCGACATGCTGACAACAGCCGTCTACATTGTTGCAGCGCTCATGTTCATTTTGAGCCTCGCCGGATTGAGCAAGCACGAGACGTCCCGATCGGGTCTCACCTTCGGCATCGCGGGAATGACTCTCGCACTCGCCGCCACCATTGCGTCGCTCACACTTAACTCATGGGGTTCCCCTCAGTCGACACTCGGGTTGACACTTCTCGTCATCGTGATCCTTGTGGGTGCCGGAATTGGACTCTGGCGTGCGCGCGTTGTGGCGATGACGGGAATGCCCGAGCTGATCGCTCTTCTTCACAGCTTTGTCGGACTCGCCGCCGTTCTCGTGGGCTGGAACGGCGCACTCGATTCGCACGGCGTTCCCGCGGAGTTCATCGGCATTCACCACGGTGAAGTGTTCATCGGCGTGTTCATCGGTGCTGTGACGTTCACGGGCTCGATCGTGGCGTTCCTCAAGCTCTCCGCGCGAATCTCGAGCAGCCCGCTGATGCTTCCGGGCAAGAACGTTCTCAATGTCGGTGCGCTGGTCGGATTTGTCGGCCTCACCGTCTGGTACATCGTCACTCCCGATATCTGGTTGCTCGTCGCCGTCACGGTGCTCGCGCTGCTCCTTGGTTGGCACCTCGTCGCATCGATCGGCGGCGGAGACATGCCCGTGGTCGTGTCGATGCTCAATAGCTACTCGGGTTGGGCTGCCGCAGCGGCCGGATTCCTGCTCAGTAACGACCTCCTGATTGTCACGGGAGCGCTCGTCGGTTCTTCCGGTGCGTACCTGTCGTACATCATGTGTAAGGCCATGAACCGTTCGTTCATCTCTGTCATCGCGGGAGGCTTTGGCATTCCCAAGCCCGCGGCTGCCGGCGAGGAGGAAGAGGGCGAGATTCACGAGACCGATGCCGCTTCTGTCGCAGAGATGCTCAGTTCCGCGGACACGGTCATCATCACCCCGGGTTACGGCATGGCGGTTGCGCAAGCGCAGTACCCCGTCGCCGAGCTCACCCAGCGTTTGATTGCCAAGGGAGTGACGGTGCGTTTCGGAATTCACCCCGTCGCTGGGCGTCTTCCCGGCCACATGAACGTGCTCCTCGCCGAGGCGAAGGTGCCCTATGACATCGTGCTCGAGATGGACGAAGTGAATGACGACTTTGCCAGCACCTCGGTCGTGCTTGTCATTGGCGCGAACGACACGGTCAACCCCGCCGCCGCCGAAGATCCGGGCAGCCCGATCGCAGGAATGCCCGTTCTCCACGTCTGGGAAGCGAGCACGGTCGTCGTATTCAAGCGGTCAATGAGTTCCGGTTACGCGGGCGTTCAAAACCCGCTGTTCTTCCGCGACAACGCCGTAATGCTGTTTGGTGACGCCAAGGACCGCGTCGAAGACATCATCAAGGCGCTCTGATTCGCCGAACACGCGCCGAGTTTGACGACGCACGGGATCAGTAGGCGAGTTTTCCCGACATTACGACCTCGTTAGAATTCGCGAGGCAAGCGGCCCCCGCCAACAAGCGGGTCGCCAAAACCGGCTTCGCGCAATGCGTACCAAAAACTGACCGCGTTGATACCGAGGATTGGAATACCCAACGAGGGTTCCAACTTCTCGGTGACGTTGATCATGCTCATGTTCGTGCCGCATTGAACGATGGCGTCAAGTTTGTTCTGTGCGGAAGCCATTTCCATGACCGCTCGCTCTTTGACCGAGTCCGGTATGTGCGCGATGTGCTGGGTGTTTCCGCAGGCGAAACCGATGCTGGTCACCACCTCATAACCCAAATCCTCAAACATCGTGATGGCAGATGCACTTCCCACCTCTTCGAAGGGGGTGAGCAGTCCGATGCGTTTCGCGCCGTAACTGTCTAGCGCAGCTCGCACCGCATCGTGCCACGTCGCACACGAGAGCGAACAGTATTTCTCCATCTGAGCCATCGTCGTGCGAATCGAATCAAGACCGGACACGATGTGTTCGAGGCTCATCCCCATGATCAGAGACTGAGGAGCCGCGAGCAGCGCCGTCTTGACGGCGGACTCGACCCCTCCGAGGAACTGTTGCCGGTAATCTTCGACACCCTCGGGAGTGCTGACGTCAGGCCGCGGAGTGACGACGGGACTGGTATGAATTCCCACCCCGGCGAGTCCTTTCTCTCCGGGGTTGGCAAAAATGATGCTCCAGAGTTCATGTTCCATGATCGTGTTGGTGGCCGGCAGCAAAAGACCGAATCGATGACGGTAACTGCGGGCGTCCGGATGCACAACTGGTTCCAACTCGGTTATGGGCGTCACGCTCACATCCGGAATGGTGACGTTCGTGTTGGACAGCGGACCTACAATAGATTTTTCAGCCATAGGTCCCCCAACCTTTCCATTGAGTCCAGCGTAGGGCGACAATGCGCTTTCTGGGGGTGCCAATCGCTGTTCTGCCGATAGGGTCGGAATATGGAAAATCGCAATCGCTCGCTCGTTGTTGTCCTTTCCGCACTGTGTGTCCTCGTGATTGCTGCGGTGGCGTTCATCGCGAATCAGCGCCCGTTGACCACGGTTACGGTGACGCACGCCGTCGTCACACCGACCTCGACAATCGGGGCCGGCGTGGGAACTGTTCGCACGTTTTTCATCCCCATCAACGTCGACGGGGTCGACGCGGACGACCAGTATCTTTCGGGAACCCTCACCACACTGTCCGACAGCGTCAACGGTGACGAAGAACTCCGAAGTGCCAATCTTGTTTTCGTCTTCGGCGACGAGGCCAATCAACTCGTCGTGGGAGGTATTTCGCTGTATCCGCCGGCGGGATCAACAATCGCTGTCGGAGCGGAAACCGTGCGGCCGGTCGTTGGCGGTTCCGGTATTTACGCGGGGGCGACGGGCGAGGCTATCTCGACCAATCTCGGTGACGAGGGCTGGTCCCATGTGTTCCACATCAGAATCAACTGAACGGAGGCGACTATCGTGGCAGCTGCTCCAATCGAAAAAGCGTCAACCAAGCGACCCCTCTCGGGACTGTCCGTCGCGGCATTCATCCTCGCGTCGATTGCACTCGTCGTGGCCGCGGCTGGCACATTGGGTGACGCCATCGATGCGATGCTAAGTGAATCCGTAACGGCATCGTCGCAGTCGGGACCGAGCGTCGACATCGCGTCCATCGTGGAGCTCGCAAACGACGCTGTGGTCACCGTCTACTGTGGAGACTCATCCGGCTCTGGATGGGGTATCGAAGTCGCCGATGATGCCAGCACGACGGCCGACGACGAATACCCGTTCGAAATCGTGACCAACTGGCACGTTATCGAAGAGTGCGTTGACACTGATGTTCCCATCTCCATCCAGACACTTAACGGAACCGCACAAGCGGATGCTTTTCTCTATGACTTCGATGCGAGTTACTACGACGTGAATTCCGAAGTGTGGGCGGATCTTGCCTTACTGATCACCGCCGAACCGGTGGAAAGTCTTCGACTCGCGTCACAACCTCCAGTTGTCGGCGATTGGGTGATGGCGGCGGGTAGTCCGTACTCGCAGTTCTTTGATTCGATCATCCCGGGAACCTACACTTTCGGAAACGTGAGCAACTTCTTCCCCGACATCAGTGTGATTGTCACCGATGCGGCCATCAACCGCGGCAACTCGGGCGGACCGTTGCTGAACGACCGGGGCGAAGTAATTGGAACGAACACCTGGGGCGATGACACGGCTGTGTCGGAGAACAACGGCTACGCCATCGGAATTCCCACTCTGTGCCTGAGATTCATCACCTGTGAGGCGTCGTTCGACTGGAACGAGAACTGACCCATCCCGACGAGCGGCAGCGATTCTTGATCGGCGTCTATTTGCTTCTACGAGCGAAACGGAGGGCGCCGACACCGGCGATGACGGCGACCAAGCCGAGTCCGAGGGGCGCCAACAGGCTAAAGCCTGTGTCCGCGAGTCTCGGATCCGTCGGGTCTGTTGGATCCGTCGGGGTCGTGCCACCACCGGGTTCTGTCAAGAACGTAAACGTTACGTCCGTGTACGCGGTGTTGTAGCTGCCGTCCACCGCAGCCGCGGTGGCTCGAACCACGCAGTCACCGATGGACGTGCGGGTGATTACCCCTGAGTTGGCATCGACAGTGCACCCTGTCGTGCCCGCGTCGACCACTGAATACGAAATCGCACCGGTGCCCGACGATGTTGCCGAGGCGCTCGGAGTCAGTTCCGTGTCTGGTGCAGAAAAACTCGTGTTGGTCGGATTCCAGGTCACAACCTGATCCTCGATCGGGGCCTCGTAGATGTTTTTCACCAAAACCAAATCAGAAGTCGGTGTTACGTTGCTCGATGTCACCGTGAGATTGTCCATTTCGAAATTCGACCCCGTGAATCGAACCTTCGAAACACTTATCGAGCCGGAAACGTAAAGATTGAGATAGACCCAGGGTTCGTTCGCGTAACTGTCTGTGTCGTAATCCATGATTGGGCTAGCGACGGTTCCGGTGTAGTTGGCAGGACTGCGATAGTAGTGCCGAGTGGGGTAGGTTCCACCGCCGACGTTGGTCACCGTGCGAGTGTCACTATTGGATACAAGGCTATTTGAACCGAGAAACGTGATGACATCAGTCACATTGAATGATGTCACCAGGGCGCCACTGGAATCTAGGAATTCGACGTTGTTTCCGCCACTGCCCATCATCCACCAGAAGCCCACGTACTTGACGTCGGTGTCAAACGTGAAGGTGGTGTTAGTTGTCCTGTCGACGAACCCGGATAGCGGAACCGCAACGGCTGGGGTGCTATCGCCCGGACTGCTACCCGCTTGACTGACGACCGTGCAAGCGCCCGAGCCGTAGGTAAGCGTGGCGAAGCCAGGAATGCTTGTCGGGCAGGCGCCCGACGAATAACTGTTGAAGGTCTCGGTTGTCACACCCGTTGTCACTGCAGATCCCGTGACAAACGGGGCTGAGAAATACAGCGAGATCGTATCGCCGGGTGCGGCGTGTGCCGGCATCGTGACGCCAACGCTGCTGGCGACGATTAACAACGATGCGAAGGGGATCCTGAAGAGTTTCATGCCACCATGCTACCCAGAACCTTTAGCGAATCCTGCCCCTCCCGCCCGAAGGCACGAGGGGGCAGGATTTTTTTATCCGCGTTGAATATGTCTTGGCACGGCGGCGAAGCAGAACCCAACCAAGTGCACCGAGGGCAAATAGCGAGTACCCGAGAACCGCAATGCCGGCAACGCCGTTCGTGTTGCCTCCGGCCGCAAGTGATTCCGGAACGGTGAACGATTCGTCGACTCCGTCCGCCAATTCGCTCTTGGTGAAAGACCCGAACCCGTGAATTGCTGGGTATCTTGCTGTGTTTGTTGTGCCCTCGGCAGGAGTCGAACCTGCCACCAAGAGATTTGAAGGCTCCTGCTCTATCCGCTGAGCTTACCGCCGTAGCCGTAGCGACAGCGATCACCGTCAACTCAGCGTTCCGGAGGCGCTCGGTAGATAAAGACCATTCATGTCGGCGCTGGAGTTTGATACTTGACGCGCATTTGGCATTACGGTTACGATACCTTTGCCTCTGAACCAAATACCCTGGAGCTACGATGATCGTTCGCAAAATTTCCGCCTCAGCAATCGCGTTCGCTGCCGTCGGGGGGCTAACCCTCGGTTCGATCCCGGCCCAAGCATCAGTCGACTGCACCAGCCCCACTCTGATTAATGGCTCTTTCGAGGACTTCACACTCGCCACTGCTCCCTTCTCGTCCGGACCGGCCGGGTCAGTGATGGGAAATTGGATGAACGATTGGGACGAGCCTGATCATTTCCTCTTCCTCGATGTAGACCTACCCCCTCAAGCCATTCCAGGCTGGAGAACCACGAATACAGACAACATCATAGAGTTGCAACGTCAGGTTGTGGGCTTCGAGCAGACTGGAACTCTGGGGAACTTCGACCGCTTCGCGGTTCAGCCCGCTGACGGAACTGTTTGGGGAGAGTTGAACTCGACGCAAGAAGCCGCCCTTTACCAGGACGTCGCTCTCACTGCGGGAACCGAGTACACGTGGAGCATCAAGCATCATGGTCGAGTGCTCAGGTCGATGGCCACAGATGAGATGCGTGTCTCCATCGGTCTTGCCTCGACGGCCCCAGGTTCGCTGGTTGCACAAACCGATGTCCACAAATATGAGCCGGTCAATGCCGATCTTTTTTCTGGCGAGCCGCAATACAGCAGCGTTTTCACCAATGTCACCCAAATTCAGGGAGCGTTGGAAGACGGATGGCAGATGTTTCGAGGGACATTCACGCCGGCAACTTCGGGCCAGTATCGATTCGAGTTCGGTGCAATTAGTGGACTATCACCTACGGTTGCGAACCTTCTGGACGACATCGAGTTCGCGCCGACAGAGTGCGTTTCCGACCCCGCAGGGTCCGACCCCGAGCCACTGGCGGCTACCGGCGTGCAGGAGGTCGTCGGCTTTGGAGCCGCTGCTCTTGCCGCTTTGCTCGTGACATTTGGCTTCACGGTGCGTCGCCGTCACGCCAACGAGTAGCGCTCTCAAAGCCTCACAGTGAAAGCATCGGACCAAACGACCCGACCCTTTCACCGGTTACCGGCGGCTGTGGGCCCACGAGCAGGTTCATCAACCACCAACTCCACGAATCGCACCGGCGAGTAACGGCCTCAATGGTGCCCTCGGCAGGAGTCGAACCTGCGACCAAGAGATTAGAAGGCTCCTGCTCTATCCGCTGAGCTACGAGGGCGGCGGGCCAGAAATTCAGCCCAGCCGCAGTTTATCAGGCGGGAATTCCGCGAAACCAAGCGAGATTCTTCATACGAGATTTGTGAAACGAATGTAATTGAATTCCAACGCGATGTTTCCCTGTATCGCAGGCCAATCGCACGTTGCGATTGCTGAGGCTGCAACTAACGCCCACCTTGAAGCAGGGCGGAACGTCAATTGTCGAATACTTACCCAGTCAGACGTGATGGAGCTGGTTTCAAATTCCAGCAACACACAAACTAACGCAACTGTTCCTCTCGTTACGTTGAGTATTGCCGACGGCGACTACCTGATTCAGTCTGACGGCAAGTATCGAATCCTGGTCGGCATAATTAAGGGTCAACAGCTAGAAGCCCTTTACAACACAAGGGGAATGCGAAGCTTGTTGTTCAACACCAACGTGCGGGCGGCCCTGACGACTGGCAAGGTAAACCCAAAAATTCAGGAGACTGCGTCGAGTGACGACGAGGCGCCATTATTCCTTTATTACAACAACGGAGTCACCGCAACCTGTTCGACTATGGAGGCTTCGAGAAGCACGGTCAAAGCGCGTGATTTTCAAGTTGTGAACGGCGCACAGACGGTGGCAGCACTTGCCAAGGCACTTAGGCGCAAGCCGAACCCGGAGGTGAGGGTGTTATTGCGAATAATTGAGACGAACGATTTGTCTGGCAAGAAATCCAAAGTTGCGGACCAAATCACGCGTTTCCAAAACACGCAAAACCCGGTCAAGGCATCTGACTTCTTCTCAAACGAGCCTTTTCAATTGTGGATCAGTGAAATGATCGACAAACATTCGGGCAAGGCAGGGTTTCCGGCAATTTGGTACGAGCACAAACGTGGCGCTAAATCTGCGCAAAGCACTGCAGGGCCCAGTCGCTTCGAGAGTCGCCACTGGGCCCAAAACAGGGGGCAGGTCATAATCTCTGGGCTATCAGTTACGGGGTAAGGGAACTTATCCCCCAAGATTGTGGAATCAACCTTGTCAAGTAAATTCTGAGAGGACATGGCGGCAAATTTCAAATCAGTTTTGTTAGAAAAGACTCCAAAAGAAACAATGAAACGAGGCGGGATTTTGTCCCGCCTCGCTCAATTAGAAGATGCTTATGGTCTTCGTTATTTCTTGTTACTCGCAGCCAATCCCGTGACGCCGTCGACCGCCAACGTGTAAAGCTGATGAGCAATCGCGGTTGCAACCGCGCCGGCAAGGCCAATCTGGAGATTCCCAGCCACGGCGCTCAGCTGCTCGCCAATTGCCTGAATTGTCACTAAAACCGTAGCGATAATGGGCAATACGAGCACACTCACTGCGCGCCAGACAAGTTCCTCTTTCGCGACCAATGGAAGCCCGGCGACTAAACCAAGTACGAACAGTACCAACGTTACATTCAGTGGGCCCAAGCCGACAAAGGCAGCAATTATGGCGAGTGAAATATATAGTGTCCGGGCAAGCCCGCTAATTTTCGTCAACATTATTTGATTTCCTCCGTTTTTCCTTACATCGGGTCTTCATTATTTCGGGAACATTGTTAGCGTCCCACGAAGTGGTGTAATTTCTGGTTCCGTGTGTGGGTCCGTTTTCACACTTTAGACGATGTTGAGTTGCCGTGTCACCCCCTCGTCTAGTTCGCCTGGGTGGGTGAGGCTCGCGAGGCCGCCCTCGGCTAAATATCTCCTGTTGGTGGCAGCCCATTCGTCGTGTTGTTCGATCAACACCATCGTGGTCAACCGCAGGAGCGCTTCAGGGTTTGGGAAGACGCCAACAACGTCGGCGTGGCGTTTGATTTCACGGTTGAGACGCTCTAACGGGTTGGTGGAAAAGGCCGGCACGACAGTGCTGGGTGATGAGTTTTCGTATCCCAGTGCTGAGAATCCCGAGATAACCTCGAGCATACGCCCTACTTGAAGAGCTGGCACAAGAAGCATTAGCGGTTTCTTTCGGATGTCGCACGGGGGCCCGCATGACAAAACACCACACCTCGGGTATCCTTGCAAACACAGGGAAGCAACCGCGTTGGTCGTGAGATTAGAAGGCTCCTGCTCTATCCGCTGAGCTACGAGGGCGGCGGGCCAGTGTTTCAGCCCAAAGGGAGTTTATCAGGCGGGATTTCGTGAATTTCATGCGGTTTCGCATGCCCCTTGTTCACCCCGAGCCGACCCGTTTCTATAGAATTGCGGGATGAGCACATCCCCGTCAAAGCACGCCCGTCGCGACATTCAATTTCTTCGCGCACTCGCGGTCGCGTCGGTTGTTCTGTACCACTTCTTCCCCGGTCGTCTCGCCAGTGGTTTCCTCGGCGTCGACGTATTCTTCGTAATTTCGGGTTTCTTGATTACCTCGCTCATCCTGCGCGAGGTCGCGACGACGTCGACGTTGAGCCTCACTCGCTTCTGGGTCCGCCGAATTCGTCGAATCTTTCCCGCCGCAATTGTCGTGATCGTTGTCACCGCCGTCGCAACGCACGGGACCCAGCTCGCCAATCAAATTCAGACAATCACCCGGCACGTCGTTGCCTCGACATTCAGCTTTGAGAATGTCCTTCTCGGGCTGGATGCGACGAACTACGACCAGCGCGGGGACCTGACGTCGCCACTCCAGCATTACTGGTCCCTGTCGGTCGAAGAACAGTTCTATCTGGTGTGGCCCATCCTCGTGTTGGCCGCGACGTGGCTCGCACTGCGATCCAGGATGCCCGTGGGACGAATTCTGGCCGTCACCCTCGGCGTCATCGCGTCGCTGTCACTGGTTTACGCAATCGTGGTCGCTCAGGGCGTCGCTACGTCCTACTTCGACACATTCGCTCGCGCGTGGGAACTCGCCGTCGGCGCGGCCGTTGCCCTGTGGGCACAAACCCCACGCGAGTCGTGGCGTTGGCGATTCATCGCCAATCGCATCGGATGGGGGGTCCTCGCCGTCACGTTCGTGATTCCTGGCCTCATTGACTACTCGCCGGGAATCGGCATCCTTCCCGCCGTGCTCGCAACCGCACTTGTACTTGCCACAGGACCATCCCCTTCGACCAGAACCCTTCCGTTCTCGAAGCCGTTCCTTGCCGCCGCCGAGTGGCTGGGAGACCGTTCCTATTCGGTCTACCTGTGGCACTGGCCCATCGTCATACTGCTTCCTCTCTATCTCGGACGTGAGCTAGGACCGCTGTCCAAATTGGCCGCGATTGTGGCCACGCTGGTGCTGGCGGAATTGACGTATCGGTTTGTCGAAAACCCCGTTCGTTACGCGAAGTGGCCGTGGACGTTCAAACCCTCCATCGTCGGTGCTGTCGCACTGGGTGTGTCGGCCGCGGTGGTGGCCGCGGCGTTCCTCACGCCCCAACTACCGGGCAAACTACAGCCCAACGTCGACCTCTCGGCAATGATGCTCAGCGCGCCCACCGACCCGGAATCCGCCGGAGCGGTGCCCGAGTTCCCTTACGTGCTCCCCTACTGTGACGGAGCGGGCGCCTCGGTTTTCGATTGTGAACGAAACGCGACGATGGAGTTTTATTCGGCGAGCTATCCCATCGCACCGCCACGCTCGGACACCTGCAAGTACGAAGTCGACACCTTCATCGTTGACTGTGTGATGGGTGACACTTCTGCTTCACGGAGCATCGCTCTGGTCGGAGATTCCCACGCGCGCGCGATGTGGGCAGGCCTCGATTTGATCGGGAAACGCGCGGGATATGCGGTTCACGAATTCCTCACACCGCGATGCGAGTACAGCCTTTCTCGCTTCGACTGGTGCACCGAACACAATCGCGAAATCGAACCTCGACTCAACTCAGGAGAGTTCGACCTCGTGATCCTCGCGCAAGCGGCGAGTGTCTACAATCCAGTGCTCGACATCGCCACCAACCCCTACGGCGAACTCTGGGGGGAACTCATCCGCAACGGTGTTCCGGTTGCTGTGGTCAAGGACAACCCGAGGCGCGGACCTGAACTCTCCGACTGCCTCAAACTCAGTCGCGGCGACCCTGGTTCGTGCACGCGTCCCTTTGAGAGTCGAATAGACCGCGCGACACAGACCGCCCTCGACCTCGGTTTTCCCGTGATTGATCTTGACAACGTCTATTGCCCGGACGGTGTGTGCGAGGCGGTCCGTGGGGGAATGTTCGTGTGGCGCGACAACGGCCATATCTCACCCTTCTACCACGTGACAGCGGCTCCGTTCGTTTGGAGCCAGCTGATGGAGTACGGGCTGATTACGCCAGAACGGTAACGACATTGTTCGGGAATGACTAGTCGCAGGCACAGCCGCCGCGGACCTCACTAATACATAGCGATGAGGTGTCAACGGGTTTAGTCTTGAAGTGAAGAACTGGACACCTGCGCCACGCATTTGTTGCCAAACTCACGAGGAGGACTATGCGCGCGATTTTCAGACGCCTTCCGCGGGTTGTAGCACAGTTAATCGCTGTCGTGATGGTTCTCGCCGGCATTCAGATGCCGACCGCAGCGTTTGCGGCCACCGTGACCCCCGGCACCCCCACCATTTCCGGTTCGACCGCGGTCGGCAGCACTCTCACAGTGTCCGAAGGAACCTGGGACCCCGTCGACACCACGTTCACTTACGAGTGGCGGCGCGACGGCGTTGCAATTGACGGCGCTCCGTCGAACAACACCTACGTGACAGTGTCCGCAGACATCGGAAAGCCAATCACCGCATTTATAACGGGGACGTCAGAATCAGACACGGCGAGCGCCGAGACGACAAATTCGATCACGCCCATCGGAGACTTTTCGATTAGTCCAGCCATCACCGTCACGGGAACCACCTCGGTAGGCGAGACCCTCTCGGTCGATTTGTCAGGAGTTTCACCAACCCCCACGAGCGCTTCGTATGTGTGGAAAAGGGATGGAGTGGCAATTGACGGTGCCGTGTCCTCGACCTACATCCTGACCGAGGATGACGCAGGCTTCGGAATCAGCGCGACCGTGACAGTGTCGAAGACTCACTACAACGACTTGCCGGTGACGACGGCGGAACGTGCCGCCACCGGCACCTTCGCCACCACAACCGACCCGACCATCACCGGGACAACCACCTTCGGATCAACCCTGACCGCGAACGTGACCGGCTGGAGCCCATCCACCGCCGTTTCCTACACGTACCAGTGGAAACGGACCGTCGACGCGACAACGACCGATATTGATGGCGCCACGGCCGCAACGTATGTATTGACGGTGGCCGACATCGGCGCGACCATCAGTGTCGCCGCCGAAGGCACCAAGACCGGCTACGCACCCGTCACCACGACCAGTGCGGACACCGCCGCCATCGCCGCCGCAACTTTTGACTACACTTACGACCCCGAGATTCTGGGCGAAACCACGTTTGGTTCAACGCTCAACGCTCATGTCCCCTATTGGTCTCCGTCATCCGAAGTGTCTTACACCTATCAATGGAAACGGACCGTCGACTCCGTCACGACAGACATTGATGGCGCAAACGCCGCAACGTATGTGTTGACGGTGGCCGACATTGACGCAACCATCAGTGTCGCCATCGAAGGAAGCAAAGTCGGCTACACGACGGTTCCTGCAACCAGTGCCGAGTCCGACACGATCGCCGCCGCCACCTTCAGCGCAACGGGGACACCTCTGATTACTGGCGACGAGGAAATCGGCGACACCCTGACGGCTGCTACCGGTACCTGGACACCAACGCCCGACTCGTTCGCGTACCAGTGGAAACGCGACGGGGAGGACATCACGGACGCAACCAACTCGACCTATGTTCTCACCGTTGACGACATGGGTACCAGCATCACGGTGGAAGTGACGGGAACACGCGAGGGATACACATCCGAGACCACGGCTTCTGTTGCAACATCCGTGTCGCTCATGTCCTACATCACTTCTGCAACACCCGTGATTTCCGGATCCTCCAGCGTGGGCAGCGATTTGACCGCGACGACGGAGGCCTGGAACCCAGTTCCCGACACCCTCGATTACCAGTGGATGTGTGATGCCGCGGACATCGACGGTGCGACGACGACGACCCTGTCACTGTCCGCGAGTGAGGTCGGATGCGTCATTACGGTGAGCGTCACGCCAACACTCGCGGGTTACAGCACGACCGCCCGAACCAGCCTTGGAACGGTCCCCGTCGCGGCGAGCGCCTTCGACACCGTTGGAGTACCGTCGATATCCGGAACGTTCGCGATTGATGACGTTCTGACGGCCGACCCTGGAACCTGGACGCCTGCACCGGACTCGTTCACGTACCAGTGGACCCGTGACGACGTCGCAATCCCCGACGCTACGGAAGAGACCTACACCCTCACGGCGCTGGATATGGGCACGGATATCACCGTTGCGGTCACCGCGACACTTGAGGGGTACAACACGACGACCGAGATATCGGACCCGACGGCGATTCCGTTCCTGGACTTCGACACGTCGGAGTTGCCCACGATTGATGGAACGCCCGAGCTTGGCGCCACGTTGACGGCGCTCGGAGACGTTTTTTCGCCGACCCCCGATTCGCTGACCTACCAGTGGTATCGCGACGGTGTGGCGATTGCTGGCGAGACTGACGAAACCTACACGGTCGTAATCGCGGATTCGTTGGCGGAAATCACCGTCGAGGTCACTGCAACGTTGCTGGGATACAACGAGCTCACGTTGACGTCTGACCCAGTCACCGCAGGCGAAGTCTTTCGATACACCGTAAGCCCCCGGCCGAGCATCACGGGCCTTCCTCAGGTTGGTCGAACATTGACATCGACGACAACCGAATGGACTCCTGAGCCCGATTCGTTCGACTACCAGTGGCTTCGAAACGGTGTCGCAATTGACGGGGCGACAGAGGAAACGTACGACCTGGTCGGCGCAGATGCGGGGACAGCAGTGTCCGTCCGAGTCACCCCGGTTCTCGCGAACTACGTCCCTATCGTCCGGGTGAGCCAAGCGACGACAACGGTGGCCTCGGGTGTGTACACCGAAAGGCCAACCCCGACCATTAGCGGTGCGACCGCGGTCGGGCAACTTCTCACTGCTGGAACGGCCGGATGGGATCCGACCCCCACAAGCTTTAGCTATGTGTGGCTGCGCAACGGAATCGCGATCTCGGGGGCAACGGCCTCGACCTACCGCTTGGTGGCCGCTGACCGCGGATTTGTGATCTCTGTTCGCGTTACGCCCGTGTTGACGGGATATACATCTACCGCAAAGACCAGCGAGGTCACGAGTGTCGTCGCAACCGGAACATTCACGTCGACCACTGTTCCGACGATTTCCGGAACGGTGGCCGTTGGTCAAGTCCTGACCGCCGCGACGACCGCGTGGACACCCGCGGCGACAATCTCGTACCAATGGAAACGAGGTGGGACGGCAATATCGGGTGCAACCTCTGCGCAATACACGGTGGCCGCGGCAGACGCGGGAAGTCGACTTACGGTCACCGCGACGGGAACCGCTGGCGAAGTCACGACGGTCTCGACCACAAGTACTGAAACGATTGTTGTCCCCGCCCTGTCGTTTACTGGCGGAACTAGCGCGGTGATTGTCGGTGAGGCTTCCGTCGGTTCGACTCTGTCCGTCACCTTCGGAACACTGTCCCCCACTCCCGATTCGGTGACGTACCAGTGGATGCGTGACGGTATCGATATCGATGGGGCGACCGCGGCCACGTACGTTCCGACTGTCGAGGACCAATGGCTGGACATCACGGTCACGGTCACTGCAGTGCGGGTCGGGTACACGTCGTGGGCAACGACCAGCGCAACACCTGCCACGATCAGTGCGGGCCTCATCGGTTCGATCACTGTTCCGCGGATTACGGGAACGCCCCGCGTCGGAAGCACCCTGAGGGGCTCGAATGGAACGTGGACAAACACCCCCGACACGTTCGGTTACGAGTGGTACCGCGACGGGGAATTGCTCGAGGACGCGACCGAGAATACTTACTTGCTCACGGAAGAAGATTTGGGATCGTCGTTTGTTTTCGGTGTGACCGCGTTCAAGGAAGGTTATGTCGACGAATCCGCGTTCTCGCTCGCGACCGACGAAATCCGCCTCGCGAAGTTCAACGCTCAGCCCGTCCCCACCATCACGGGAACGGTCAAGGTCGCTTCCACGCTCACAGCGGTGGCGGGATCCTGGTCCCCCACCCCGACGGAATTCTCGTATCAGTGGACGCGCGCGGGTGTGCCGATCGCCGGCGCAACATCCGAAACTTATACCCTCGAGAGCGCCGATGCTGGCGCTCTCATCCGTGTGATTGTTGCGGGGGTGCGTGAAAACTACGAAGCGGAACCGAAGACAAGCTTGCCGACCGTGGCGGTCGCCTCGGGCACCTTCACCTCGAAACCCGTGCCGACCATCGCTGGGGTGGCAAAGGTCGACGAGATTTTGACTGCGACAGTCCCCGCCTGGACTCCCACGGTCGATTCCAGCACCTATCAGTGGAGACGAAACGGCACTGCGATCAGTGGCGCCACGTCGTTGACCTACCAAGTCGCCGCTGCCGATTTGGGCGCGCTACTGACGTTCAGCGCGACGGGAATCAAGTCCGGTTTTGTCAGCGCGGTCAGTACGAGCGCGAACACTGCGGCCGTTGTTGCCGCGGTATTCGGAACACAACCCGTTCCCACCATCACGGGAATTGCGTCTGTCGGAGAAATGTTGACCGCGAACGGCGGAACGTGGTTGCCGACACCGTCCGCACTGACGTACCAGTGGCGTCGGAACGCTGCGGCGATTGTCGGAGCCACATCAGTCACCTATGTGCTGCAACCCGCCGATGCCGGAAAAGAGATTTCGGTCGTGGTCACGGCGACGAGAACCGCCTACACGACCGCCTCGCGAACGAGCGCGTCGACGGAGGAAATTGCCGCGTTGATATTCGACGATGCAGTCAAACCAACGCTGGACGGGATCGAGGAAGTCGGCAACACCCTGCGAGTTTCACCCGGTGAGTGGAGTCCGACGCCGACGAGCTTCGAATACCAGTGGCTGCGGGACAGCGAACCTATTGAGGGCGCCACCGCTGCGACCTACACACTCGTCGGCGAGGATGCCGAAACGGCAATCTCGGCCGAGGTGACTGGAATCAAACTCGGCTATGAATCGACGACGATGACCACGGATGAGACCGAGGCGATTGAGTTTGGAACCCTCACGGCGACCCCTGTCCCGACAATTACCGGGACCGCCCGCGTGGGCAATCAGTTGACCGCGGTGGCGGGCACGTGGCAACCGCGACCCGTTGATCTCGCGTATCAGTGGATGAGCGATGGCGGGGATATCGAGGACGCGACGGAGGCACGCTATACGCCGACCGCCGAGGATCTCGGTGCCGTCATTTCGGTTCGCGTTGAAGCCTCAAAACTGGGTTACGTCACTGAGGAGATGACGAGCGACGATACGGCAGAGGTTGTCGAAGGAATTTTGACAGCAACCCCTGTTCCGACGATTACCGGAACGGTTCAGGTCGGGAATACTCTCACCGCACAAACCGGAACGTGGCGACCGACTGATGTCGAACTTGCGTACCAATGGAAACGTGGTGGTACAAACATCACGGGTGCAACAGCCGCAACCTACGCTCTGGTCGCCGCCGATGCCGGGGCGAAGATTTCGCTTACCGTGACGGGGTCGCTCGAGGCCTACACCGACGTGACCAAAGTCAGCAGGTCCACGAAGTCCGTAGCTCTTGGCGCGTTTACGGCGGCGCCCGCACCGACCGTGACGGGCCAACATACTGTGGGGCAGACACTGACGGCCACCGCGGGAACGTGGACTCCGACAGCGACGCTGACCTATAAGTGGTTACGTGGAACCAAGGCCATCGCTGGTGCAACCGCATCGACCTATGTGCTGACGACGTCGGACCTTGGCAAGAAGGTGTCCGCCGCGGTCGTCGCGACGCGCGACGGTTACGCGATCACGACGAAGTCGAGTTCGCCCCGGCTTGTCAGCGCCGGCGTTTTCGACACTGCCCCTGTCCCGACCATCACGGGTACGACTGAGGTTGGTTCAACACTGCAAGCAGTTCCGGGTTCGTGGTCGCCTACCGCGACACTGACCTACTCGTGGAATCGCAACGGCACGTCAATTCGCGGTGCCACCGCGGCGACCTATACCATCGTCGGTGCGGATGCAGGCGCCACGTTGACAGTGACGGTCTCGGCAAGTAGGACGGCTTACGCAACAACCCAGAGAACGAGTGTGGCAACCCCGACGGTCACAACAGTGAATTTCACGGCGTCACCGGTTCCGACGATTGCCGGAACCGCTCGCGTCGGATCGGTACTGACCGCCTCGCCGGGAACCTGGTTACCCACGCCGACAAGCCTCGCGTACCAGTGGTACCGGGATGCCACACTGATTGTTGGGGCAACGCGATCGACCTACACGCTTGTCGCAGCCGACCTAGGAACTGAAATCATTGTCAAGGTGACGGGGACGTTGCTGGGTTACAACACTCTCCAAAAATCGTCTCTCGCGACGGCGGAAATCGCCAGTGGGGTGTTCTCGCCAGCGCCAACCCCGACCATCGCTGGAACAACGCGTGTCGGACAGACCTTGACCGCAACGGCGGGCACCTGGGGGCCGGTGGCTCCGACTCTTGCTTACCAGTGGAGGCGAGACACGGTCGCGATTGACGGCGCCACTGCCAGAACTTATCAACTCACGGCGCTCGATGTTGGCACGAACATCACGGTCGATGTGAGCGCGACGGCCCCCGGATTCACGTCGTCAACCGCTACCAGCGTTGCTACCGACGACATCGCCCAGGGCGTGTTGAACCCGGCGCCGACACCAACCATCACCGGAACGATGGGCGTCGGAAGCACCGCGACCGCGTCACCCGGTACGTGGGGACCTGGTTCGGTCTCGCTCGCCTACAGGTGGAAGAGAAACGGCACCAACATCACCGACGCCACATCGTCGACGTACACGATTGTCGGTGCTGATTTTGGTGCGAGCATCACCGTTGAGGTGACCGCCACCCTCGCTGGATACGCAACATTAGTCAAAACGAGCACCGCGCGGGTCGCGATCGCGGGAACATTCACGAACTCGGTCTCGCCGTCGATTACGGGCACCGCAACGGTCGGGTCGGTCCTCACCGCAGCACCGGGCACGTGGTCACCGACGTCCGATTCCACCACGTATCAGTGGCTTCGAGGCGGTGCTGTCATCACCGGCGCTACCAACGCCACCTACACGCTGGTTGCGGCCGATGCAGGCAAAAACATCAGCGTTCGCGTCACGGTCGTGAAAACGAACTACACGACGACGTCAAAGACGTCCACCGCCGTTCGAATCTCGTAGGATTTCTCGAACCGCGTCGGGAAAAGTTGGGTTAGGGGTAGCGAACTTCCGCCGTTCGGACACCGCCGCCGCGGTGGCCTGGATACGAGAACACGCCGTGACTTGTTCACGAAAACAACATCGCCCCGCGTCCGTTGGGACGCGGGGCGATGTTGAGTGAATCACTGCTGTGTGCGACGACGGCGAACCACGACGGCCGCGATACCCGCCAGTGTGGCGACAATCAGTGCGCCCAGTCCAACCGTCTCGGAGGAACCGGTCGGAGCCAATTCTTCTTCTTCGGCTTCCGCAGACGTCGAGGTCAGACCCCACACGTTGTGGTTGTTAGTCGAACCACCGGTACCAGCCGAGAAACCGATCTTGACGGTCGGCACCGAAGAGAACGCGGCGGGGAGTGGGATGTCGATGATGGGCAACGTTCCACCGTCGTAGTAGACCTGGACGCGGGGGTCCGAGGCGTTTGCCGGGTCGATGACCACGCGGATGACGCGCTGTGCTTCCTGACGAGATGCATAACTCGCTGATAGCGGGCTCAGCGAGTTGGTCGAAAGGTTGTAAGGAGCAGCGAGAAGACAATAACCGACCTGTCCTTGCCCGTCACCGCGAACGGTGATGGCGTTACCGACGGGACCATTAAAGGTTGTCGAGCATCCCGTTCCATTCGACGCAGCGTTTGCGAAGTTTCCATAGGCGTCGAGTCCGATTCCGAGGAGGGCTCCCGACAGACCGTCTGTTGCGGCTACGGGGGGGTCGGCTTCGAGATCTCCGTCATCCGGTGAGTAACCCATCGAACCGCCACCAGCACCGGGAGTGGTGCTCGTGTCGCTACCTTTTTTGACGAAGAAGACGATTCCGTCGGCATTTGTGCCGCCCCATTGTGCTTGGCTGAAGGTGACGTCGATACCGCGGGTGACCGAGATCGCTTCGTTATAGAGCGCGAATCCACGCTGACCCTCGGTGGCGTCCGTGAGCAACAACGCGCCGTCTACGACGGACGGGGTGACGGTTCCCGATGCGACCCATGGCGAGGTCAACGGGCCGTTGGTGCTCAGGGGTTCACTGATGTCGAACGACGCAGCCGATGCGGCGACTGTCGCAGCCAACACCGAGGTGGCCGCAAGGGCCGTAACAATAACTTTTTTCACAATTTTCCATTCTCGACGGGGGACTATTTTCTAAAATATTTTTAATATTTCCCTCGCCACGCTACATCACATTTGGGAGGCAGACGATGATTTTGCCGAATCCACCCCTGCGGGAGTGTCTAGGCTAAACACATGTCAAAAGTTCTCGCGTCCCTTCCCTCCGGAGAAAAAGTCGGAATCGCGTTCTCGGGCGGACTCGACACCGCCGTCGCGGTCGCGTGGATGCGCGAAAAGGGTGCAATCCCCTTCGCCTACACCGCGAACCTTGGCCAGTACGACGAGGCCGACATAGATTCGATCCCCGAGCGGGCTGCGATGTACGGCGCAGAGCTCGGTCGACTTGTCGATTGCCGGCAGTCGCTCGCCGAAGAGGGACTCGCCGCGATTGCGTGTGGCGCGTTCCACATCCGCACAGGCGGGAAAACATACTTCAACACCACTCCCTTGGGCCGCGTTGTCACCGGCACGCTGTTGGTTCGCGCGATGCGAGACGACGGAGTCGAGATCTGGGGTGACGGAAGCACCTACAAGGGCAACGACATCGAGCGGTTCTATCGTTACGGGCTGCTCGCGAACCCCAACCTGCGCATCTACAAGCCGTGGCTCGACAAGGACTTCGTCAGCGAACTCGGTGGTCGTCGCGAAATGTCGGAGTGGCTTACGGCCCGCGGCCTGCCCTATCGCGCCTCGCAGGAGAAGGCGTATTCGACGGACGCGAACATGCTCGGGGCGACGCACGAAGCGAAAACCCTCGAACATCTCGACACCTCCTATGAAACGGTCGAACCGATAATGGGCGTCAAATTCTGGGACCCGTCGGTGGTGATTGAACCCGAAGACGTCACCGTCACTTTCCGCCAAGGACGTCCCGTCGCCATCAACGGCAAAGACTTCTCTAGCGACCCGGTTGGTGTCATCATGACCGCGAACGAGATCGGCGGTCGCCACGGACTCGGAATGTCCGACCAGATCGAGAACCGCATCATCGAAGCAAAAAGCCGAGGTATCTACGAGGCTCCCGGAATGGCGCTGTTGCACATCGCTTACGAACGCCTGCTGTCCGCCATCCACAACGAGGACACGATGGCCGCGTATGCGGCAGAGGGTCGCCGAATGGGCCGGCTGTTGTACGAAGGTCGCTGGCTCGACCCGCAAACGCTCATGTTGCGCGAGTCTCTGACCAAGTGGGTTGCGTCGGCCGTCAACGGCTCCGTCACGCTTCGACTCCGTCGTGGCGACGATTACACGATTGTCAACACCGAGGGCGACGGCTTCAGCTATCACCCCGAGAAACTATCGATGGAACGAACCGACGACGAAGCGTTCGGCCCGACCGACCGCATCGGGCAACTCACGATGCGGAACCTCGACATCCAGGACACGCGCGCCAAACTCGACCTCTATCGCCAACAGGGGCAACTCGACGGCGGACAATTCGAACTGACCTGATTCGACGGGGAGGCCTTCGGTAGGCTGAACGAATGGCAGCGAACGACTTTCTCAACGACAAACGGTTCATCGTGTGGCTTGACCTCGAAATGACGGGTCTGACCATCAACACCACCGAAGCCGGCAAACGCGATGACGAAATTGTCGAAATCGGGGTCATCGTGACCGACGGCAACCTCGTGCCGCAAGACAAGGGCCTGCAACTCGTCATCAAACCGACGGACGCCGCATTGGCGAACATGGGGGATTTCGTGCGAAAGATGCACCAGAACAGCGGGCTTCTCCCCCTCCTCAAGGACGGCGTATCGGTTGCCGACGCCGAAAAACAGGTGCTCGCCTACATCAAGCAGCACGTCCCCGTTCGTCAGACCGCTCAAATGGGCGGGAATACGATTCACATGGACCGTCGCTTCTTGGCGAAATACATG